>NZ_JFCC01000016.1:0-57174 GCF_000582925.1 Acinetobacter sp. 1294596
CTAATCCGACTTAGGCTCATCTATTAGCGCAAGGCCCGAAGGTCCCCTGCTTTCTCCCGTAGGACGTATGCGGTATTAGCGCTCCTTTCGGAACGTTGTCCCCCACTAATAGGCAGATTCCTAAGCATTACTCACCCGTCCGCCGCTGAATCCAGTAGCAAGCTACCTTCATCCGCTCGACTTGCATGTGTTAAGCCTGCCGCCAGCGTTCAATCTGAGCCATGATCAAACTCTTCAGTTAAAATCATTTGTACCTTATTTATAGACAAGGTACCAATTCTGGCTCATTAATCTTCTGACTAAAAATTTACTCAAATAAACTTCGAGAAATTTCTACCATTCAATCAATGAAAATTATTTCGATCGATCAATCAGTAAAAATCCACACAAGTTGTTCTTCATATTCTCTTAATGATCTTCTTACTGCTTCGTCAGCAGCAAGCTAGGTCGGCTATATTACGCTTTCTTTTTAGAAAGTCAACTGGTAATTCAGATTATTTTAAACCTATCCAACAAAACCCGACTTAACTATATTTAACTAAGTTGCTGTTTTATCAGAAGTTTTAATCTTCATCACCGCCAATGGATGTGCATTATAGGCCATTTATTCCCTAACGCAAGCGGTATTTTATAAAAAAGTGATCGGCTGGTTATTTATCCGGCAAAAACCCGGTTTTTTTCTATTTCTTAAGTATACACAGCTCATTATTAAGGAACTCATAATTAATTCTTAGATTAGAGATTAGAGATTAGAGATTAGAGATTAGAGATTAGAGATTAGAGATTAGAGATTAGAGATTAGAGATTATGATTTATTTTTCTAAATTTCAAGCATAAAAAAACCGCTTGACGCGGGTTCTTTAAATGGTCGGAGCAGTAGGATTTGAACCTACGACCCTCTGGTCCCAAACCAGATGCGCTACCAGGCTGCGCCATACTCCGAGTATGGGGTGAATGACGGGATTCGAACCCGCGACAACTGGAATCACAATCCAGGGCTCTACCAACTGAGCTACATCCACCATAACATCTTTGATTCTAAATACCAAGCTACCAAATGGCGCGCCTGACAGGATTCGAACCTGTGACCATCCGCTTAGAAGGCGGATGCTCTATCCAACTGAGCTACAGGCGCATGACCGATGATAAAAATATCATGCGATACTTCGCCGATTTAAATTGGTCGGAGCAGTAGGATTCGAACCTACGACCCTCTGGTCCCAAACCAGATGCGCTACCAGGCTGCGCCATACTCCGATTCATCTCAGCTTTTATTGTATCGCACTTTGTGCGGTACGGTGTGCATTCTAGGCGTGACGCATGGTCACGTCAACACCTATATTTAAAAAAATATTAAAAAACACCTCAAATGTATATTTATCAGGCACTTTAGACATTTTTTAATCATTTTCAACGCTTTAAGCTGGCACTAAAGGCTAACATACGGTCTAAAGGCAACTTTGCACGCTGTGCAAGTGCAAGGTCAACCTCTATTTTCTGGTCAGCTTTTTGTAAAACCTGCAAAATTCCATCGAGTTCATTCATAGCCATCCAAGGGCAATGTGCACATGAACGGCAGGTTGCCCCTTCACCTGCTGTTGGTGCCTCAAGCAGGATCTTGTCAGGCACGGCCTGTTGCATTTTATAGAAGATACCACGATCTGTTGCCACAATCAGATGGGTATGTGGCAAAGACCTTGCTGCCTGAATCAATTGTGATGTACTTCCTACTGCATCAGCCACCTCAATCACCGATTCAGGGGATTCAGGATGCACCAGAACGGCTGCATCTGGATAGAGAGCTTTCAAGGTGGCAATACCACGTGCGCGAAACTCTTCATGAACAATACAAGCCCCATCCCAGAGCAACATATTTGCACCGGTTTTCTTCTGGATATAACGACCAAGATGCTGATCAGGTGCCCAGATGATTTTCTCACCCAAGCTATCTAGATGCTCAATAATTTCAACTGCACAGCTTGAAGTCACTACCCAGTCAGCACGTGCTTTGACCGCAGCTGAAGTATTGGCATATACCACAACAGTATGGTCAGGGTGTTCATCGCAAAACCGCGTAAACGCATCTTCAGGGCAACCTAGATCCAGTGAACAGGTAGCTTCCAGTGTAGGCATGAGCACAGTTTTTTCTGGTGACAGAATTTTAGCTGTCTCACCCATAAATTTTACACCGGCTACTACCAAGGTAGAAGCAGCATGATCACGACCAAAACGTGCCATTTCCAGTGAATCGGATACGCAGCCGCCTGTCAGTTCAGCCAGTTCCTGAACTTCAGGGTCGCAATAGTAATGTGCAACCAGTACAGCATCACGCTTGTTCAGTTCGGCCCTGATCTGTTCAAATTTTTCCTGTTTCACTTGTTCAGTCAGGGCAGTACTTTTGGGTTCCCCTAAACGGTCCAAATGCGCCTGCACAATATTTTTTGCTTCATTGGCAATTAATGTCGCATCAGTCATAACCATGCCTTCTCTGTTTTTGCTGCTAGCCTTTTCGCTGGCATTTGATCCATCATCTCAACCGTATTAAACATACAGTTGATAAAAACCTTTATTTTAGAAAAAAGCCCCCACATGGAGGGCTTTTTTTATTCATGATATTAAGAACGATAATCTGCATTAATCTTGACATAATCATAAGATAGATCGCAGGTATAAACCGTATCTTTCGCCTCGCCACGGCCTAAATCAACACGAATTGTAATTTCCTGTTGTGCCATCACTTCTGCTCCGGCTTCTTCGGTATAGTCAGCAGCAGCTCCGCCATCCTTACAAATCTGGACATCATCCAGCCAGACCTGAATTTTTTCTACATCCAGGTTTTTAACACCTGCATAGCCAATCGCGGCCAGAATCCGTCCCCAGTTCGGATCAGATGCGAAGAAAGCCGTTTTTACCAAAGGTGAATGAGCGACACTATAGGCAACGTCACAACATTCTTGGGTATCTGCCCCGCCTTCGACCGCCACAGTCATAAACTTGGTTGCCCCTTCTCCATCACGAATGATGAGTTGGGCCAGCCGTTTCATAATGCGGGTTAAGACCTCAAGTACAGTTTGATAGCGCTCATCTTCCAGACTGGTAATTTCTGCTCCGCCAGCCTGACCGGTAGCCACCAAAATACATGAATCATTGGTTGATGTATCGCCATCAATAGTAATGCGGTTGAAGGACTGTTCCACAGTAGTTTTCAACAGATGCTGTACCAGCTCACAACTAATAGGTATATCAGTGGCAATAAACCCCAGCATAGTGGCCATGTTGGGCCGAATCATACCTGCACCTTTAGAAATACCAGTCATGCTGTAGGTAATGCCATCAAGTTCGAACTGTTCCGATGCACCTTTAGGTGTAGTATCGGTGGTCATTATTCCACTTGCTGCATCCAGCCAGGCATCTGCTTTCAAATTATCGAGTGCAGGCTGCAAGCCTGTAAGTAAACGCTGCATTGGTAGCTGCTCACCAATGACGCCTGTAGAAAAGGGCAGCACTTCAGATGTCTGAACACCAGCTAATTCGGCAAGCTTGTTACAGGTCTCTAGCGCATTTTGCATCCCTAGCTTACCAGTACCGGCATTGGCATTACCTGTATTAATCACCAGGTAACGGGCATTACTTTTTAAAAGATGCGCTTTAGAGATATGCACTGGCGCAGCACAAAAAGCATTTTGGGTAAATACGCCCGCAACATTTGACCCTTCTGCAAATTCAAAAACAACCAGATCTCGTCGGTTCGGATAACGTATATATGCTTCAGTTGAACCAATTTTTACGCCTTGCACCACATGCATTTGTGGCATTGATACGTCACCCACAGTCATTTTTGAATTTCCAGTGATATGGTTATTGAAAACACAACAGCTTAGTGCAAATTTTTCTAAAAATCGAGAGACTCTAAATGAATTGGTGATTTTTATATTAAGCTTTATTAAATACATATAAAAAAGCCGAATAGAATCCGGCTTTTAATATGTGAATCATAAAATTAATTTGAAGCAAGAGCTGTTTCTGTACCTAGAAGTGACTGTTTGGCCTGTTCCTGACTGGCAGCCGATAATGCAGGATTTGACGCTACAATGCGGTTCACTGTAACGTTATTTACTGGTGCAATAGCCACTGTTCTCAAAATAATCGGGCGTTCAGTAGCTTTCATGGTATACCGAATACCAGTACGAGGACTGATCAGGGTAATGGTATCATTTTTTAATTCAGTCTGAGCCGTAGCTGTTCCTTGGGCAGCTTGTACTTGCGTAGGGGTAGCTTGACTTGATTGACCCGTTTCAGCAACGGCTAGAGCAGGTAAAGCAAGCGTAGCTGCCACTAAAAGGTTGAGTACTTTTTTCATATTTTTCCAGTTTTTCAACTCATCATGAGCAAGTAAATAACATTTAAATGCAGCATCTGCAATCGAATACATAATATGTAACACCTTGTAAAAAAGCAGAACCGAAGTTCTGCTTTAAGATTAGCGTACTAATGTTTAGATTTTACCATGACACTGTTTATACTTCAGGCCTGAACCACACGGACAAGGAGCATTACGACTTGCTGGCGGAGTAATATTCCCCTGAGCTGGACGTGAACGCTCTGGTACAGATGAAGTCTCTTCATGAGTTACTTCACCTGTTAGGCCATCTACTTCATCATGAGCAAAGTTTAACTGCATAGATTCCGCTTGTGCCTGTTGCTGTGCTTCCATTTCTGCCAGCTCTTCAGCAGTCGGCACATGTACACGTGACAGATCTGTTACCACGTCAGCTTTAATGGTACCCAACATATTTACAAATAAGTTAAAGGCTTCTTTCTTGTATTCCTGTTCAGGATTTTTCTGGGCATAACCACGTAAGTGAATACCTTGTCGCAGATAATCCATTGCCGCAAGATGTTCTTTCCAGTGACGGTCTAGTGAACTAAGCAGGAAATGACGCTCCAGCATTGCTGCCGACTCAGCACCCAT
Source organism: Acinetobacter sp. 1294596 (assembly GCF_000582925.1). NCBI lineage: Bacteria > Pseudomonadati > Pseudomonadota > Gammaproteobacteria > Moraxellales > Moraxellaceae > Acinetobacter > Acinetobacter sp. 1294596. The sequence continues at coordinate 4,973 of NZ_JFCC01000016.1, forward strand.
CTGTTCACGGCGGGCCCGGTAACGGTTAATGACTTCATCCGTAATTCGTGCAACCAGACCTTCTTCATCCAGTCGGCGGTCTTCTTCCAGCCATTGCTGAATTGGCAGATCAATTCCTAAATCTGTACGCAATGCATTTTCCAGACCATCAATATCCCACTGATCATGAATCGATTCAGGGGGTACAAAATTACCGATCAGTCCCTGCATGACATCGCGATGCATCTCTTCAATATAATCTTGCAGACTATTTTCTGCGAGAATATCGTCACGCTGAGAATAAATAATCTTACGCTGCTCATTGTTAACATCATCATATTTGAGCAGGTTTTTACGAATATCAAAGTTACGTGCTTCTACCTTGCGCTGCGCATTTTCAATAGAGCGCGATACCATTTTATGCTCGATTGCTTCATCTTCCTGCAATCCCATAGCACGCATCATTGCCACTACACGGTCACCTGCAAAGATACGCATCAGATCATCTTCTAGTGACAGATAAAAACGTGACACGCCCGGGTCACCCTGACGTCCGGCACGACCACGCAGCTGGTTATCAATACGGCGTGATTCGTGACGCTCGGAACCAATAATATGCAGGCCACCCGCATTTAAGACCATTTCATGGTACTGGTCCCACTCTGCTTTGAGCCGTACTTCATCTTCTGCTGTCGGGTTTTCAAGTTTTGCCAGTTTGGCTTTCCAGTTACCACCAAGCAAAATGTCTGTCCCACGGCCTGCCATATTGGTAGCAATGGTAACAGCATTTGGTGAACCCGCCTGCGCAATGATATCCGCTTCACGCTCATGCTGCTTAGCGTTTAGAACTTCGTGATGAATACCTGCCTGCGTTAATTTCTCAGACAGAATTTCACTGGCTTCAATGGTAGCGGTACCAATCAGAATTGGTGCTACACCAGCTTCACGAATATTTCGGATCTCTCCGATAATGGCATTATATTTACCATTACGATTCAGATAGATTAAATCGTTGAGATCTTTACGGATCATTGGGCGGTGAGTTGGAATAATCACCACATCCAGACCATAAATTTCTTTCATCTCCGCAGCTTCAGTATCAGCTGTACCGGTCATACCGGAAAGTTTTTGATACAGACGGAAATAGTTCTGGAAAGTCGTGGTTGCCAGTGTCTGGTTTTCCGGCTGAATCTCCAGGCCTTCTTTAGCTTCTACTGCCTGATGCAGACCTTCTGACCAGCGGCGTCCCGGCATCGTACGGCCAGTATTCTCATCAACAATAATTACTTCACCATCATTGATGATGTAGTGTACATTTCGCTGATACAGGTAATGTGCACGGATCGCAGCAGTAATATGATGTACCAGGTTCAGGTTTGCTGCGGAGTAAAGGCTTTCACCTTCTGCCAGCAAGCCCATCTGGATTAGTTCCTGCTCTACCGTTTCATAACCAATTTCAGTCATCTCTACTGAGCGCTGTTTTTCATCGATCCAAAAATGGCCGCCATCGGCCACTTTTTCTTCTTTTTGTGGACGCAGTTTTGGTGGAATCGTATTAATTGCTGCATAAAGCTGTGACGAGTCTTCACTCTGACCAGAAATAATCAGTGGTGTACGTGCTTCATCAATCAGAATTGAATCAACTTCATCGATAATGGCATACACCAGACCACGCTGTTTTTTCTCTTGCAGCGAGAACACCATGTTGTCACGCAGATAGTCAAAGCCAAACTCGTTGTTGGTTCCGTAAGTAATATCAGCTTTATAAGCTTCAGATTTCTCTACCGGATTCTGCATCGAATAGATGACACCAATCGACAAGCCGAGAAACTCGAATAAAGGACGGTTTAACTCAGCATCACGCTGTGCCAGATAGTCATTGACAGTAATAACATGCACGCCCTGACTGCTGATGGCATTAAGATAACATGCCAGTGTTCCCATCAGGGTCTTACCCTCACCGGTACGCATCTCGGCAATCTTGCCTTCATGCAGGGTAATACCACCGATCAGCTGCACATCATAATGACGCATGCCCATTACACGCTTTGCAGCTTCACGACAGACAGCAAAAGCCTCTGGCAGAAGATTATCTAACGTTTCACCCTTATTATAACGTTGTTTGAATTCTTGGGTTTTTGCAGATAAGTCTGCATCATTTAAGATAGATATGGTCGGCTCGAGCGCATTGATCTTCTCGACAATTTTCTGCATCCGCTTGAGTTCGCGCTCATTTTTTGTACCGAAGATACCTCCGATCAGACTTGCCAACATGTAATAGACTCTCTAAATCTTGCTTGTCAAATGGTAATTTTTTCTCAGTCGTTATTATGATGCCAGAATTTACAAGTACAAGGGCTTTGCACAAAACCTGTAAAAAAAATTGTTGAATGGCTTTCATATCGCTGCACGAAAATGCTGCTAATTTAGCAAACTTACAACAGTTCCACCTAGCACAGAAAAGAGTTTTCTATCAGAATTACTGATGAAAATTAAAATATTCATATACAAAATTTTCATAAGAAAATATGTAAACAGTGGTTCTCAATACTAAAGATCTGTTCCATATTATATAAAGACTATACTTACCAATCAGAATTAGAGGCAATAATCATGACATTACGCCTAGGCGATACCGCACCAAATTTCCAGCAGCAGTCTAGTGAAGGAATTATTGATTTTTATGAATTTCTTGGAGATAGCTGGGGAATTCTGTTTTCACATCCTGCCGACTATACTCCGGTCTGTACCACTGAACTGGGCTATACTGCAAAGCTTAAAGACGAGTTTGAACGCCGCGGAGTAAAAGCGATTGCTTTATCTGTAGATGATGTGGAATCACATAAAGGCTGGATCAATGACATTAATGAGACCCAGAACACTACAGTAAATTTTCCGATTATTGCAGATCAGGATCGCAAGGTTTCCGAACTTTATGGTTTCCTGCATCCGAATGCCAGTGAAACTACAACTGTCCGCTCTCTGGTCATTATCGATCCGAATAAAAAAGTACGTTTGATTATTACCTATCCTGCATCTACTGGTCGTAATTTTAATGAAATCCTGCGCGTTGTAGATTCATTACAACTTACCGACAATCACAAAGTCGCCACTCCAGCAAACTGGCAACAAGGTGAAGATGTTGTGATTGTTCCATCTCTTCAGGATGAAACCGAACTGAAAGAACGTTTTCCAAAGGGTTATAAGGCGGTTAAACCTTATCTACGCTTAACTCCACAACCTGATAAAGACTAAATTTAATCTGTTTATATTCTCTTAGGCCTATCTCTTGCAGATAGGCTTTTTTGTTATAAATGGCTACTTAATTTAAAGAAGAGCAGGATGATAGAAAACAGATACATTTTCACAGGTCTATGCAGCAGCATGTTGATACTTAATGGATGCATGACTGCTCCTGCCCTGCCCGACCATCAGCGACCTGAGCACTGGGGGAACCAGCTTTCAGCAGCACATAATTTTTATCGGGTCAGTTCATGGGTCTACCGTAGCGAACAGCCCAGTTCCGGTTTATTGCCTTTATTAAAACAGAAAAATATCAAGACTGTAATTAATCTGCGTACACACGACCGGGATAGCAGTATTTTAGAGGGAGAGAATATTCAAGTCATACATCTGCCCATTCGCACTTGGGCAATGAACCGTGAACAGTTGCTGGGAATCATGCAATATCTAAAGCAAGCTCAACACTCTGGACAGAAGGTACTGATTCATTGCTATCACGGCTCAGACCGTACTGGTGCCAGTATTGCAATGTACCGTATTGTATTTGAAAACTGGAGCACAGAGCAGGCTTTACTTGAAATGAAGCATGGGGGTTATGATTACCATGTTATCTGGAAAAATATAGAGCGACTTTTTAGTACAGAAAATATTCAATGGACCCGGCAACAGCTGCAGAGTCCAGAACAAAAATAATAATAGGATTAGCGTTTATCGAGTGGTACCCAGTCAATAACCCAAGCAGATTTCATATTCAGGCTGGCATCATTAACAATTTTTTTACGGGCTTCATCTGCCGTGTCCCGGTCTTTAGCCGGTCCGACCATAATCCGGATTCCTTTAGAAGTTGGGCTACGGGTAACTTTATAGCCTTTAGCACGTAATTTGGAGACAATGGCATCTGCATTAGCTTCATTAGCTGCCAGAGCCACCTGGACCATCCACTGCCGGTCATCATCTCCTTCCTCCAGTAATTTACGAGCTTTTTCAGCTTCGGCTTTTTTCTTGGCCTCTTCCTGAGATTTTTTCCTTTCAGCTTCAGCTTTTAAGTTTTTTTCCTCGGCAGCTTTTTTCTCTGCTGCTTTACGTTTTTGCTCTTCTTGGGCCTTTTTCTCTGCCGCCGCTTTGCGTTCTGCCTCAGCCTTTTGTTTGGCCTCTAGCTCACTGCGCTTTTTTTCAACCACCTGACGCTCAGCTTCCTGCTTGCGCTGAGCTTCCTTCTTCTGAGCTTCTGACTGTTGTGCGTTCAGAGTATTCTGGGGTTTATTTTGTGTATTAGTTGCTGATTTAGCTTTCTCATCAACCAGTTCAGGTGGAATATTATCTGAACTTTCCTGATTTCCATTACGCAAGGCATTTAACGTTGCATATTCCTCAGCAGCTTTTCTTGCAGCCTCTGCTTCGGCCTGTTGTTGCATTTGTAAAAATTCTGCAGCACGTGCTTCCTGTTCGGCAACTGCTCTCTCACGCGCGCGACGTTGCTCCTCAAGCAGACGCTTTTCAGTTTCGACATCTACAGCTAAAGGTTGTAGCTGAACCAGATCTTGGTTAGCAGGATTTTTACGTTGTTGTTGTACTTGTTCAGTTGGGGGAACCTGAACATGTTTTTGGTCAATTTCTTCTTTACCCTTTAAGAGTAATGCTGCCAATAAAACACCACCACCTAATAAAACAACGCCTCCCATCCAGCGCTGTTTGCTATTCATTGACATTCTTCCAGATACTCCCAAACCGCTTCTAAGGTATGAAACGAACCGCAAACCAAAATCAGCTGGTGCTGTTGAGCTTCGGCCACTGCCGAGTGAAATGCTTCTTGCACACTGCTGAACTGTTTAACTGTCTCTTCCTGTAATGCAAAGCCAAGCTGCTCCAAAGAAGCTGCACGCGGTACGGTTAACGGGGCAATATTCCAACTTAAAACAGCAGGTTTGAGTATATCCACCACGGTTTCAATATCTTTATCTGCCAACATTGAAAAGACAGTTATAATTTCCGTGTATTGTTTATTGTATTCTAGAAATTTTCGCAATTGCTTTAACAAAAATTCTACACCATGAGGATTATGTCCTGCATCTAAAATTATAGTGCGATCCTGCAATTTACGTATTTCAAAACGCCCCGACAGGCGAGCTTTTTGAATGCCCTGAGCAATAGCAGTTTGAGTAACATCAAGGCCACTCAGCAGAACTGCCGCAACAGCCAGCGCAATATTTTCCAGTGCCAGTGAGCCGACTGGCAATTTCACGGTCAGGCCCGATGAAGCAAAAAACCAGTACTGTCCATCTTCACTATATTTAAAGAAATAATCCCGATTAGCGGTATATAGCGTTGCCTGTGAACTTTCGGCTTTTGTCTGGATGGCTTGAGGCAGAGTTTGTAAACCACCAAATACTACAGGAATTCCAGGACGGATAATCCCGGCCTTTTCATAGGCAATTTTTTCAATAGTATCACCTAACCAGTCAGTATGATCGAGTCCAATATTGGTAATGACAGCAATATCCGGATCAACCACATTAACCACATCGAGGCGTCCACCTAACCCGACTTCTAGTACCCAGACATCACATTGCTGCTGCTTAAAGATTACAAAAGCGGCCAGTGTAGTGGCTTCAAAAAAAGACAGGCTCAGTCCACATTCACGGCGGGCCTGATCTACAGCTACAAACGCATTGATCAGGGGCTGGTCATCAACTTCCTGACCAGCCAGTTTGACCCGTTCATTAAAACGGTAAATATGAGGAGATTGATATAAACCCACCTTATAACCCTGCGCGTTGAGAATTGCGGCCAGAGTGGTGGTGGTTGATCCCTTGCCATTGGTACCAGCGACAGTAAATATCTTGGCAACAGGTTGGGTGACTTCCAGTTTTTCAGCAACAGGGATGACCCGTTCAAGACCTAAATCAATCCCTGTAACGTGAACATGGCTCCAATAATCGAGCCATGTGTTTAATGTATCGGTTGCATGTGGAGCATTGTTCAAGGCAAGTTCATCAGTTTAGCTACAATGCGATATACAGTATCACGTAATGCATGACGGTGGACAATCTGATCGACTACACCATGATCAAGCAGGTATTCAGCACGCTGGAACGGCTCTTCAAGCTTTTCTCGAACAGTTTGCTCAATAACGCGTTTACCGGCAAAACCAATCATGGCTTTAGGCTCAGCAATATGTACATCGCCCAGCATAGCTAGAGATGCAGTAACACCACCATATACCGGATGAGTCAAGACCACCACATAAGGTAAACCTGCATCCTTAAGTCGCTGGATCGCTGCAGAAGTACGAGCCATCTGCATAAGAGACAACATCCCTTCTTGCATACGAGCACCACCTGAAGCTGCAAAACAGATCAGCGGCTGACGTTGTGCGATTGCTCGCTCGGCGGCCTGCACAAAGCGGTCGCCCACAACCGTACCCATGGAACCGCCCATAAAATCAAACTCAAAGGCACAAGCCACCAGCGGAAGATTTTTAAGTGTACCTTGCATGACAATCAAAGCTTCACTTTCACCGGTCTTATCCTGTGCTTCACGCATACGCTCCGGATAAGGACGACTGTCGACGAAATGTAATGGATCTTTAGCAGTAAATTCCTGGCCAAGTTCAGCTGTGACCTGATCCAGGAACCAAGTCAGGCGTTCGCGGGCCTTCATACGCAAATGTTCATCACATTGTGGACAAACATAGGCATTAAAAGACATAGCCGTACGTGTAACCAGGGCATGACATTCCGGGCACTCAATAGTTGGCTCGGTAAAGGTGGCTTTTAAAGCCTGCTGTTCGTCAGGTACCTCAATACCCGGAACTGAACGTTCCGTCCATGGTGTTGGTGTACTAAGGATTTTCCCTGGTTTCACTTCTTGATTCATACTAATTCATCGAGCGCTGCTCGAAGCTCCTTGACTTTATTGACCGTTTGCTCAACGGCTTGTTCTGGGGCCAAAGTTGCAAAAGTTTTTACAAAAGCGCTTCCCACAATTACTGCATCTGCCACACTGCCCATTGCTTTTGCAGAAGCCGCATCGCTAATTCCAAAGCCTACTCCGACTGGAACATCAGTGGCTTTTTTGATTTTTTCGATACGTTCTGCAGCTGCAGTGACATCCAGACTGGCAGCTCCAGTTACACCTTTGAGCGACACATAGTAAATAAAGCCACTAGCCTGTTTTACTACGTGCTGAATACGCTGGTCGGTTGAGGTCGGAGCAAGCAGGAAGATCTGATCCATCTCATGCTGTTTCAGGATCGTCACCAGACGATCAGATTCTTCAGGCGGCAAGTCGACTAGCAATATGCCATCTACACCACAAGCTTTGGCTGTTGAAACAAACTGCTCATAGCCAATTACTTCGACCGGATTCAGATAACCCATAAGTACGACCGGTGTTTCCTGATCTGTCTCACGGAATTCTTTTACCATATTCAGTGCATCTAGCGTATTGGTTCCGCCTGCCAGTGCCCGCTCTGCAGCCAAAGCAATGACTGGACCATCTGCCATTGGATCTGAAAATGGCAACCCGAGTTCAATTACGTCTACCCCTGCTTCCACCATGCGATGTAACAGCGGGACTGTTACATGCGGTACTGGATCACCAGCCATCACATAAGAAACCAAAGCTTTACGCTGTTGTGATTTAAGCTGCTCAAAACGGGTGGCTAAACGTGACATAGGGTTGTGCATTCCTTGAATCATTGAAAACTGAGAATTTGGTTTTGTAGAAATACAAGACGCTGCATTGTAACGCTATTTTTTACTCAATAGATAGAGCAAGCAAGCAGCGCATTGTGGCGATCTATTCCAGAACAACCCGAGGTCTACATTTATCAATATTTTCGTTTTTTTCTCAATGATCAAAGCTTCCTATTTTTGGGCTGTCTGAAATGAACTTAAATGAGTTAGACCTAATTTTTACAGCCTTTATTTTTTATATTTTGCAGTTTTCCTGCACGGTTGTTTAAATTTACTGAAATATTGAAACCTGCCTTATACTATAAGGGTTTTCTTATTCTCTCTTATACTTTATGACCTCCGACCTTTCTAGCAAGGTGCAGGCTCGCGTGCTTGCACTGCTTCCGCTTATTGTATTTTTGGCCATCTTTTTAGGCAGTGGTATTTACCATTCAATTATCGGAACCGAATTTGCCTTTTATCAAGTTAAAGCTCCTGTTGCAGCCCTCCCAGCGATTATTCTTGCATTGCTGATCTATCGCGGCCAGATTAATGAAGCTATTGAAGAATTTCTAAAAGGTGCCAGTCATCCGAACCTGATTCTCATGTTCATGGTGTTTATGTTTGCAGGCGCTTTTGCCAGTGTTTCCAGTACTATTGGCAGCGTAGATGCAACCGTACAGCTCGGACTTTCTATTATTCCGCCTTCTTTTGTTTTACCCATGCTGTTTATTATTTCAGCTTTTATCGCTACGGCGATGGGTACCTCAATGGGAACAATCGCAGCCTGTGCACCAATTGCTTTTGGATTTGCCCAAGTTACCGATATTGAAGTGGTTTACGCCATTGGTGCAGTGGTAGGTGGCGCAATGTTCGGTGATAACCTTTCAATGATTTCAGATACTACGATTGCCGCTACCCGTAGTCAGAATGTTGAATTGCGCGATAAGTTCCGGGTGAATGTCTGGATTGCCGTCCCCGCTTCGGTAATTACTTTGATGATCTATATTCTAACCACGCATGACTCCCAGACCATTGAGTATACTTCTTATAATTTATGGCTCATTTTACCGTATCTGGCTGTTTTCTTGCTGGCTTTCAGCCGTTTGCATGTTTTGGTTACTTTAGGTACAGGAATTTTGCTTTCAGGTCTTATCGGTTTGTTTGTACAGCCTGAATTTAATCTATTGAAGCTAAACACTGCCATATATGACGGTTTTGTCGGCATGTTTGAAGTTGCCTTGCTGTCTATGTTTTTAGGGGGTTTGTCTGCCATCATGCAAAAGGAAGGCGGACTGCAGTGGCTGATTGAGCGGATCTATAGCGTTACGCGTCTATTCAGGGTTAGCCGTGAACGGGCCGGTGAACTGGGGGTCAGTTTTCTGGTAGTTTTCTCCAATCTGTTTGTGGCAAATAATACCGTAGCAATTATCCTTTCAGGTGACATGGCACGTGAAGTCAGCAAAGAATATGGACTTGATCCAAAACGTGTGGCTGCTCTAATGGATATTTTTTCTTGTGTTGTTCAGGGTCTGATTCCTTATGGAGCTCAATTGTTATTGGCCTGCTCCATTGCCAAACTGTCGCCTGTTGAGTTGCTTGGCCATATTTATTACTGCTGGGTCTTGGCAATTTTTGCCATCCTGTCCATCCTGTTCCGTTATCCACGCCTGAAAACAATCTGAATCAGCCTATATTGTAAACAGTTATTATTATATAGATGGCCTCATTGCTGTGCTCTACGGAATGCCAGCAGTGTAGAGCCTCTCACCCGTTTATAGGCGCGTGCTAATGCTGACTGGTCTGAATAGCCCAGTTGCTCAGCAATCCGGTTTAGACTTTCATTTTGTACCAGTAATAGCTCACAGCGCTTCATCGTCTGCAGATCTACAATTTCCTTAAAGGAAGTATCCTGCTTTTTTAAGGCACGCTGCAGACTTCGCACAGACAGATGCAACTCGTCTGCAATCCACTCCAGTAAAGGTGCCCGTTGCTGCTGTTTCAGATATTCACCTACAATCCAGTGAATTTGCTGGGTAAGATCCTGCGCTGTCGCTTTAGAGGCTAGTGCTTCTTCTGCCTGCCTGACCAGCAACTGTATAAGGGTAGAATCTGCCTGATATGGCCGGCTATTTAAACTTTCCCGTGCAAAAGTAATAGCATAATAAGGCTGCTGAAACTTTAGCGTACACTGAAAAAACTTCTGGTAATTCAGTAAGGAAACTTTTGGAAAATGGACAAACTCCACAGCCTGTAAAAAAAGCTGCTGTTCAGGGATGATCTGACGGGCCAAATGTACCATTGCAGCCAGAGTCAGTTCGCATAATACCGTCATCTGCTCATCAACCAAAGGCCAATAGAGGCGGATTTTATTTTTATATTCGGTAATATGCAGAGGTAATACCTGCTCACTGTCAATCACTAAACGATGAAACCGCATCACGTATTGAATTGCCTGTGCCAAGGTAGCGCTATTGGAAGCCATATAGCCTAGTACACCGAAATTTGCCGGGCTAATACAGTAGGCCATATCGAGCACCAGATTCGGAAGCGACCACTGTTGCCGGCTTACCTCAATCAAATCAAGAAAAAACTGCATGTCTGACTGAGTATCAATCGGCAGACTTAAAATATGCTCAAGCTGTTGCTGCTGTTCAGCAGATAAGTCCAACTGGCGCCAGTTCAGGTTTTTGCTCTGCAAGCAGGTTTTCCATAAATGGAAATAACCATTTGATATTTTGAATACTGACATGTGCAGCTTAATCCGTTAACTGTCCTGCTGTCGTAAAAAGTATAAAAATTGGCAAGAACTGTCAAAACAAAAGCGATAAAGCCCGACATACTGAACAGTATAAATGGCTATATGAAGTAAAATAATATGAATGCAGTAGTCCAGTATCAAGCCCGTCCGGTGGTGCGCTCTCACCTGAATTTCAAACTGAATGAAATACCACGTTTCTGGTTTGGCGGTGATCCGTTTATTACCCGTATGTTTGATGCATTAAGTCTGACCTTTCCTGATGGTGAGCGTTATTTTATTCAGAGTGTACGCCTGTTCCGTGATCAGATTACTGACCCTGAGCTGAAGAACCGGGTGGCTGATTTTATCCGTCAGGAAGCACAGCATGGAATTGCCCATGATCAGATGAACCAGCTCATGAAAGCACAAGGTATGCCCGTAGACCAGTTTATTCAGCGTTTAACCAGAATTTTCAAATTTGAACTCGAGCAGCGTTCTCCTGAATATAATATTGCCATGACTGCTGCTGCCGAGCATCTCACCGCGTTAATGGCCGAGACTTTTTTTGCATACAAATCAACTTTAAAAGATGCACATCCCTATGTCCGTGCTCTGTTTGCCTGGCATGCTATTGAAGAAATGGAACATCGTGATGTTGCATTTGATGTCATGCATGATATCGCCAATGTGCCAGAAATGACCCGTAAATTTACTTTAGCGTGGACTACTGGCCTGATGTTTGGTTTTACTCTTTATCGTGCCAACGTCATGTTAAGGCATGACGGCTTTTCTGCCTGGCAACGCTTGCAGATGAATGTTCGGGGTTTACCCTGGTTTTTTGGCCGTCACGGTACATTAACACGTATGGGCAAACAGTACCGGGACTGGTTTAAAAAAGACTTTCATCCCAGTCAGCATCCTATTATTACGCAATATGATGTATGGGTAAAAACACTAGAAGAAACGGGTGATCCGGTTCTGGCAGGAGAGGCTTTCTGGCAGGCAGCGCAAGACTGAAGCTATATATAAAAAATGGAAAGGCTGAGTCATCTTGGCCTTTTCATTTTTGAGTCACTATAAATAAGCGAACATTACCATTTTGCATAGTGCTGTTCTAATAAGCCATGTTCAAATAGAAGTTCTATAGTTTCATTCTCTTCAGTCCGAATTGTTCCACTTATTTTTGCCTGCCATTGGCTAAACTGGCTTCCTACCATTCGTAAATTAATACTTTCATAGCGACGCCAGCTGGTCTGGACCACCAGATTTAAACGCTGATCTAATGCGCGGATACTCCAGCTTTTGTCATCAATCGGTTCAAATAATACATCACTTAAAGCAAAAAGCTCACCATTAATCCAGAGCGAGTTTTCATTACCAAAGCTTTCATTCACCCCAGAGGCCAGATTCAATCCAATCCGCCGTTTTTTAGCATCCCAGAAATTACATGACAGCCAGTACCAGGCAGTTTCCGGTCTTAGAAAACCACAGGTGTCATCTAGTGAAGCAAAACTGGTTTCATTAAACTGAATGGTCTGTTTCTGTTTATTAACAAAATAACCTTCTACGGCCAAGGTGGTCAGTTTCTGGGTATAAGTCCACCCATTAATTCCATTTGGACTACACAAACTCAAGGGCTGGGTACCGGCACAAAACATTCGTGCACTTAATTTAATTTCGCCATGTCTGGTTATACGGATATAACGCACCCCATTGGCATGCTGGATTTCAATTGCAAAGGGTGATTTGTAGAAATGACTCTGATTGTAAAGTGGTTGTTCATCCAGATGGGTTCTATAGCCAAAAGGCTGAATTGCATTCCACTGCTGCACCTGCTCATTTGCATGATCATAAATATAGAAAAAAGCATGGCCGGCCCAGCCAATATCAACAATTGCCAGACCAATTGAATAATGTTCATGCTGAATACTACAGAATTTAAACTTTTTATATTTTAGCTTTTTACGCCAGCCTTGAAGGACCTCCCCATAAGGTGTTTTGTACTCGTACTGATCAAGGCTGATACTACTCGGCAATTGAGAAAATCGCCCATAACGCGGCTGTCCATTTGCCTGAATCAAATCCATTTTATTTCCCCTGCTCCCAAACCTAAGCTATATCAGCTTATTCAAGCTTTTAAAAATTATAATCTGCCTACTAAGATCATTTTACTCTCTATATTTCCCTTTATTTTTTTTGCTCATTTAAACAGCTTAAGGAGGCTCTTCCATAAACTTCAAAACAATATAGAAAAAACACTGTTCAAGTATTAAACAGTTGGGTTTAACAGTCAATTATGCTTTTCCAGAAAATATCCAGAACTTCTTTTACCAATTTTTTGATTAAATGGTTAGATAGGTATTTTCCCAACAATTACCAAAAAAATTACCTTCTATTAATTGTATGTAACGGCCATAAACCTGATCAATGGCAATACAGTCATCAATATCTAATACGCGGTCTGTATGCTGTTTTTTCCAATGGCTGGCAAAATACTGCTTCCCCCGCTGTTTGGCTATCATATGGTTCTGTGCTACGACCAGTACATAACGATGCAGTTCCCCAAATTCCTGCGCATCGTAACCGCCAAGGTTAATTAAATAGAGTTTCTGTTCAGAAGCCTGAGGCTGAGCTTGGGTAAAATGGATCTGATAATTCTTTTCTTCAAACGTTATACCATTGATTTTAGCCCATGCATCTATGTGCAGGCCTTTCTGTTCTCCAAACCACGACTGCTTGAGTTGAGGGTAAACTTCTTCAAGTGTATCCCCGACTGCCAGTACCACATCATGTACTTCAGTATTGGCACGTGCATGTCGTCCGCCAAGCATAACAATAAATAGACTAGGCATTGATACTCCTGTCAAAATATCTATAGATGAGCTGTATTGGCCATAATTTTATTCTGTCTTGATAAAATCGGGCTAACCAGAAAAAGATCTTATATTTTTAGCAATCAATCATTGAAATACCAAGTTATATTAATAGCCACTCTACTTATAAATATTTTTAATATTCTAAAATTGATAAAAGCATCAATTGATCTGATAAATAAAAAAATCGTGCTGGAGTTTAATCCAGCACGAGCTATTTTAGGTGTATGAAGAGATGGAGAATTACATCTCAACCATTTCTACACCGTCAATACGGGCAACAGTCATCAGGTCTTTGTCACCACGTCCCGATACGGTTGCAATGATAATCTGGTCTTTTGACATGGTCGGTGCTAGCTTGGAAACGTAAGCCATAGCATGTGAGCTTTCCAGTGCAGGAATGATTCCTTCAATCTGGGTCAGATCACGAAAACCTTGTAAGGCTTCTGTATCATTGATGGGCACATAATTCACACGTTTCATGTCTTTTAGAAAACTGTGTTCCGGCCCTACTCCCGGATAATCCAGACCTGCCGAAATAGAATGGGTTTCAATAATCTGACCCTGTGCATCTGACATCAAATAAGTACGGTTACCATGCAATACACCGACATGACCAGCATTCAATGGTGCTGAATGTTTGCCTGTCTCGATACCGTGTCCTGCGGCCTCTACACCATACATCTGGACATTTTCATCATTTAAAAACGGATAAAATAGTCCCATAGCGTTAGAGCCGCCTCCTACACAGGCAACCAGTGCATCGGGTAAACGTCCGGCCTGCTCCTGAATTTGACGACGGGCTTCACGGCCAATAATCGACTGAAAGTCACGAACCAGTTGTGGATATGGATGCGGACCCGCTACTGTACCAATTACATAATAAGTAGAATCGACATTGGTAACCCAGTCACGCATGGCTTCATTCATGGCATCTTTGAGTGTCTTAGAGCCACTTTCTACCGGTACTACAGTCGCGCCCAGCAAACGCATACGGTACACGTTCATGGCCTGTCGTTTAACGTCTTCTGCGCCCATATAAACGATACATTCCATTCCCAGACGTGCTGCAATTGTAGCGGTAGCTACTCCATGCTGACCGGCGCCAGTTTCTGCAATAATCCGTCTTTTACCAGAAAGCTTGGCAAGCAGAGCCTGTCCGATCGTGTTATTCACCTTATGAGAGCCGGTATGATTCAAGTCTTCACGTTTCAGATAAATCTGTGCACCGCTTAATTCTTTTGACCATCGCTCAGCATAATATAAAGGACTAGGACGACCTACATAGTAGGCAAGATCACGGTCGAATTCTGCCAGAAACTGCTCATCATTTTTCATGCGGTTATATAGATTTTCTAAATCTTCTAAAGCCGCCATCAGCGTTTCTGACACAAAACGTCCGCCATGGATACCAAAATGCCCACGGGCATCTGGGTACCGGGTGTAGTCAATCACATTATTTTGCTGATCCACGTTGGACTCCTTGCATAAATCGTTCAATGAGTTGCTGGTCTTTAATACCTTTTGCGGACTCTACGCCTCCGCTGACATCTACCGCAAATGCTCCGGTAGTCTGAATAGCTTCTTCAATATTTTCAGGCGTTAAACCGCCTGCCAAGATTAAAGGTACATCGATTTTAGGAAATTTTGACCAGTCAAACTGGTGTCCTGTACCACCTTTAAGTACAGGATGCCAGGCATCCAGTAATACAGCACTTGCACCTGCCTGCTGATAATGACTGATCTGGGCCAATATATCCAGATCAGGTTTGACCTGAATTGCTTTATACCAGCGCCGTTTAGCCTGCTCTGCAATATTCTGGCACTGTTCAGGCGTTTCATCACCATGAAACTGAAGCACATCTAATGGAATGTCATACAGTACCTGACAGACTTCACTTGCAGTAGCATTAACAAATAATCCAACAATCTGGACATAAGCAGGTATATGTTTTATCAGATTTTTAGCCTGTACGATATTGACATATCGGGGGCTTGGTGCATAAAACACCAGCCCGATAGCATCTGCACCCGCATCTACAGCGGCCTGAATATCAGAAGTTCGGGTAATTCCACAAATTTTAGCACGGGTACGCATACAGTTCTGGCTCTTAGACTGCCTGGTTTATAGTTCATCTATAAATATGACGGGCCGTTCATTGTAATGCAATTTTTTTAGCTTGCGTAAAGTTCATCCTGAATATTCTTGATATGGATTGTTTAATTGACAGGCAAACTTTATACTGCGCGCGATTGCAACAAGTCTAGCTTAGAGCTTTAGGGAAGTTGGTGCAAATCCAACACTGCCCCCGCAACGGTAAAATGAACCGCATATTATTTAAGTTTTAACTTACGCCACTGCATAAAGTGTGGGAAGGCGAATATGCCAATATTGCAAAGCAATATTTATATTTGAGTCCGGAGACCTGCTTGTTGCGCCTGTCAACTCAATCATTCACGGGGGGTGAATGTATGGAGCATAAAGTCATGTCTATTTTATTTCAACCTACCCGTCTGGTAGGGGCTATCGCTATTGCGATGGGGTGTTCTCCTGCCATTTTTGCTGAAGATACAACGATATCGGCTCAACTTGACCCAATTGTAGTAACTGCGTCAAAAAGTGCTGAAAAAGCAAGTGAAGTACCTGCTCGAATTACGATTATTGAACCTGAGGTTCTTGAACAGTCACCCATTGCATCTCTACCACAATTATTACAGACAGATGCTGCTATCAATATGGTACAAAGCGGAGGTTATGGACAAATAGCTTCAATTTTCTTACGTGGCGGCAAATCAGATCAAGCTCTTATATTAAGAGACGGAGTTCGTCTAAATTCAGCAACTTCTGGCACGGCATCACTCGCATTTATTGACACAACAGATATTCAGCAGATTGAAGTACTAAAAGGACCAGCCTCTGTTTTATACGGTACTGATGCAATTTCTGGTGTTGTACAACTAATTTCAAAAACACCTAAAAAAACCTCAGCTTTTATTACGGGTGAAATTGGTGAAGATAAAACATATAAGTCTGTTATTGGTGCTGATCTAGTAGAGAATGATTTTTATGCACAAATTCGTGGCCAACGTCTAGAAACTGATGGGACACCTATAAAAGATATAAAAAATGCTCCTAATGCCTCATTTGATCAAAAAGGTTATAGTGCAAAGATAGGGGTTGATAAAGAAAATTATGCTGCTTCTGTTGATTATAGCGAAAATGAAGGCTATAGCGATTATGACAATTATGGGAACCTAATTTCTCAAGATTTTAAAAATGAAATTATTAATGTTAAAGGTCGTATAAATATTCTTGAGAATCTAGCGTTAAACGCACGTATCTCTCAATTTAAAGATGATATTGATCAAAATAGTTCTTCAGATTATGTACATAGCAAAACCCAAGAAGCTGAAATTTATAGCCAATGGGGCTTCACACCAAATCAAAAATTATTGCTGGGTGTAACACATCGAAACATTGATGGGGATGTCATTTCATATGGCACGCCATATCAGGAAGATGTTAATTCGACAGGCTATTATATTCAACATAAATATGATCAGGCAGGATTAAATACACAGGTTGGCCTTCGTGTTGAAGACAATGAGAAATTCGGCACACACACTGTTGCTCAAGGCTCTGTTCGTTACCAAGTTCTACCATTAACCAGTGTTTATGGAAATATTGGTTCAGCCTTTAAAGCGCCCACACTTAATGACATGTATGCTTATGGTGGAAATCCTGACTTAAAACCAGAAGAAAGCCTTTCATATGAAATCGGTCTAGACCAGAAACTAGCTTATAATATTTCAACTGGTTTATCTCTCTATATCACCCAGGTTGATAATCTTATTGACTTTGATGGTATTCTCAATCAGATGAGAAACCTTGATAAAGCGAAAATGGAAGGTAGTGAGCTTTATGTGAAATGGCAAGGTAAAAACTTATTTACAAATTTAAGCTACAATTATGTCCGTGCCAAGAATAAGAACAATGATGAAGATTTAAGCCGTCGTCCCCGTCAAAATATTGCTTTAACAGCAGGCTGGAGGGATGAACATTACATCTTCTCAACTACGATGCTTGCAAATGGACATTATGATAATAGTGCCTTTGACGATGTCCAAATCCCGGGCCATTTCCGTGTAGATATTCATGGACAATATCAAATCAATAACCATATAAATATTTTTACTAACATTCAAAACGTTAGTGATTCAAAATATCGTACAGCATATGGCAGTGGGAGTTATTATATTAATGGCGGCCGCCTAGCATCAGCTGGTGTTACATTCCGTTATTAATATTTGAACTCTAAAAAATATATTTAAAACAGCGCACTTTATGGATAATGTTCTGACCGGCATTATCCTTTTTTATTGCTTACAGTTTAAGGAAAACTTATGGGCCACCGTTTAAGTAAAATTTATACCCGTACAGGCGACTCAGGTACTACCGGCCTTGGAGATGGCTCACGCGTCGCCAAGGATGATCTGCGTATAGACGCTTTAGGGGATGTGGATGAATTGAATGCATGTATAGGCGTCTTACGTGCACAAATTGCAGTGAGTACAATCAAAGACAAAAGCTGCTGGGATAAATCTCTGAGTTTAATTCAACACTGGCTGTTCGACTTAGGGGGTGAAGTCTGTATTCCAAATTTCAACCTGCTACAACCAGTTTCAGTCGAATTTCTTGAAAAGGAAATTGACCGGATGAATGAAGATCTACCGATGTTAAAGGACTTTATCTTACCGGCAGGCACTTTAGCCTGTAGTTATGCCCATCAGGCACGTGCTGTTTGCCGTCGTGCCGAGCGCAGCCTGATGTCTGTACATAGCCGTGACCAGAATATCCAACCAACGTCCTTACAACTTCTGAACCGTTTATCGGACTGGTTGTTCGTGGCTTCACGTGCCTTGCAACGGGCTGAGGGTGGCAATGAGGTTCTGTGGCAAAAAAATATAAATGACACAATTTAGGTTTATAATATTCAGTTAAGTTCAAAACTCGTTCGAGTTGTTTCATGAAAATTATTGGCCATCGTGGTGCCCGTGGTGAAGCTCCTGAAAATACACTAGGGGGCTTCCAGTATTTACGTGATTTGGGAGTCCGTGCTGTCGAGTTTGATGTACGGCAGCTCAAGGATAACTGTCTTACTGTTATTCATGATGATAACTTTCTGAGAACCGCAGGCTTACCTCACCCCCTGTATGAATGTGTTGAAAGTGATCTGGTACGTTATGACCACCGGCATCAGTGGGCCAACTGGCCTAAAACGGAAAACACGCCAAAATTACAGCAGGTGCTTAGTCTGCTAAATGACTTTGAGCATATTGAAGTTGAGATTAAACCGGTTACTACACTTCCAGAAGCAGAAAAACTGACACTGAGCCTGGAACAACAGCTAGAGGGTCTGGAGCGACAGGTTACTATCACCAGCTTTGATGAAAAAGTCTTAAGTAGCTTGCAGCAGCAACGCAGCAGATTTAAACGCGGCCTTCTGGTAGAAGATGATATTAAAAGCAAGGCAATCGAAAAAGCCCATCATTTAGGCTGCTCGCATATTGGCTGGATGGACCAGTTGGCTACTCCTGAAATGATTCAACTGTCTCATTTAGCTCAACTGAATATTAGTGTTTGGACAGTCAACAGTATTGAGCGGGCAAAAGCCCTGCGTGATGCAGGTGTACAAGGTCTTATTACCGACATTCCCAAAACCATGCAGAGCCAGCTTTAAACCAGTCGACTAGTTTTTCTCGGCCTGAATCAGAATCTGGCCAGCCCGGTCCTGCAAATACAGCTGCTTATTATTCAGCTGGAAACGGCTGATCCGCTCTAAAGCATCAGCCAGATCAGCTTCCTGTGCCAGTGCCTGATCACAACTCTGATGTCCTACCTTAGCAGTCAAGTTCAGGGTTTTCTGGGTTGTATTAATGTCATAATGCCCAAAGACAGTATTACACCCTGTATGTCCGGTCACGGTTCTTGATACAGAGTTTAAACGGATAAAAGGTATTTGATTGAAAAATTTAGCTGGCTGGCTTTTAATTCTGACAATACGCCAATTTACATCCTGAACACCGTCACGGCTGAGCTGCTTAGATGACGCTTGAGTCACTACTTTTTGTTTTGAGACTGGGCGGGTTTCTAGAGAAGTGGAAGGTTGTGATGACTGGCAGCCTGCAAGCCCAATCAAGAATATTAAACTGCCTGTAAGAACGCTAAGCCTTAGATTCAAAAAGTTATATTTTTTAAACGCTTTATCAGTATATTTCTTCATATTGTACTCTCCTGCTTACGCGTGAAAAACAAACATTCATTCTGTTACGGTTTAAGGTGTACAAGCGTACAATAATACTAGTGAACAGCTGTACTCACATGTTAAGATGCGGGTCTTATGGCTATTTTTGACAAAAAATAGCTGCGCTGTTTCGTTTTTGCCTTTGTTGCAAAGGCTTGTAGGAGCGTTACTGGAGATGAATAATCCTCCCCTAACCAAAGCCCCAATTAACTGGACCGCCAGTATTACTCTACTTGGGACTCCCATTGCTGCCGCTGTTCTGATTCCGCTTTATGCGTATCATCATGATTTTAGCTTAAGTGCATGGCTCAGCTTATTTTTCTTGTTAGCATTTAGTAGCTTAAGTATTACTGCAGGTTACCATCGGTTATGGGCGCACCGTGCCTATGAAGCCTCCCTGCCTTTAAAAATCCTCCTGATGATTGGTGGAACGTTTGCAGTACAAAATAGTATTTTATACTGGGCTTCTGGCCACCGTACCCATCATCGTCATGTTGATGATGTAGAAGAAGATCCATATTCCATCAATAATGGTTTCTGGTATGCCCACTTGGGCTGGATGATTCGTGACTATCCGGCTGCAGCACCTAACTATAAAAATGCACCAGACCTCTTAAATGACAAACTGGTTATGTTTCAGCACAAGTACTATGTACCGCTGGTAATTGCTGTACATGTTGCAATTCTGGGCGGGATTGGCTGGGCAGTAGGTGATATCTGGGGAGTAGTTCTACTGGGTGGGTTATTACGTCTGGTTCTAAGTCATCATGTGACTTTCTTTATTAACTCTCTTTGTCATATGTGGGGCAAACGTCCCTATACAGATGAAAATACAGCACGTGATAACTTCTGGCTGGCAATTGCTACCTGGGGTGAGGGTTATCATAACTATCACCACATTTTCCAGTACGACTATCGTAATGGTGTAAAGTGGTGGCAATACGACCCTACCAAGTGGCTCATCTGGAGCTGTTCAAAACTGGGACTTGCTAAAAATCTGCGCCGTATACCAAGCTTTAATATCAAGAAAGCTGAACTGGCAATGAAGTTTAAATATGCTGAACAAGATCTTGCTATCTACGGTCATGATGTGAATACAGATATCAGTACTGTTAAACAGCGGCTTGCTCAGGAATACGAAGCTTTTACTCATACCTTAAATGACTGGGCTAAACTCAAGGAACAGGAGCTTCATGCCAAGAAAGCTGCTGTAGCAGAAAAAATCCACCAGATGGATAACCGCCTAAAAGGTGAATTCCAGCAGGTAGAGGAGCGTCTGGCTCATCACCGTAAATCGTTAGAAGAAGTTATGCGTGGCCTGAAAAAACAGACCACCTGATTTTTAAAACTTTAAAAAAGGCTAAAACCGGAAATGGGTTTTAGCCTTTTTTCTTTTAAAGCAGTTATGTTTTTAAGGTATTTGTATCCAATTCTTATCACGCCTTAACTAGTGCTAGGCAGGAACAGTAAATTTGTTATAGTAAATCTATATTTTTATTTGTCTGGTACCTTATGCAGTTTAATCCAAGATATTCTTCCCTCGACTCCCGACTTTATCATCAGCAACAGCCTGTACCATTACGAGGTGCCAAGCCGGGTCACTTTAACTTGCATCTGGCGGAAGAGTTGCAATGGACTGAAGAAGAAAAACAAAACTGGGTTGAAATTTGCAGCGGACAAAGAACGTTTCAGGAATGTGCGCCCTTAGCCATGGTTTATGCAGGCCATCAGTTTGGGCAGTGGGCCGGACAACTTGGAGATGGCCGCGGCCTGCTGATTGCACAGGTACTTGACCGACAAGGCCAGACGATTGACCTTCACCTTAAGGGTGCAGGACCTACCCCCTATTCACGCATGGGTGACGGCCGGGCGGTATTGCGTTCGGTAATCCGTGAATACCTGGCTGGTCATGCACTTAATGCCTTAGGTGTGCCATCTAGCAATGCCCTAGGTTTCACCAGTTCCACCCAGAATATACAGCGTGAGACATTGGAACCAGGTGCCATGCTATTGCGAACTGCTGATAGCCATATCCGCTTCGGACATTTTGAGTGGATTAACCAGTATGCTCCAGAGTTACTTAGAGATTTCACATATAAATGTATCGAATGGCATTATCCGGATTGTCTGAAAACACAATTACCTGTACTGGCGTTTGCTGAAGAAGTGATTAAAAGAACTGCCAGCATGATTGCCAAGTGGCAATTGGTTGGTTTTGCCCATGGGGTGATGAATACCGATAATCTTAATATTACTGGCTCAACTCTTGATTTTGGTCCTTATGGCTTTATGGAGCGTTTCCGCCCGGGCTGGATCAATAACCACTCGGATTATCAGGGGCGCTATAGTTACCAGAACCAGCCAAGTATTGCTCACTGGAACTTATGGATCTGGTTAAATAACCTTATTCCTTTGGCTGAAGAAACCGACAAGGAACAATTCAAGGAAGAACTTGCCAAATGTCTGGAACAGTTTGAACCGACCTTTTTGGAACAGTATCAATTTGGTTTATGTCAGAAAATGGGCTTACCCGAATTCCATAAAGACAGTATGGAATGTGGTATGGTCTTCTTAAGAATTCTGCAAAGTGAACAGTTGGACTACACTCACAGTTTTATCCGCTTACAGCAAAAGGAATATAAGGCTCTTCGTGATGACTGTCTCGATATCCGGCAGTTTGATACCTTCTTGACCCTGTATCAGCAAATCCGTGAGCATCAGGATACAGATAAGCTGGATCAGGCCATGCAACAGGTTAATCCTCGCTATATTCTGCGTAATCATATGGCACAAAAAGCGATTGAACTGGCAGAACAGGATGACTTTTCTGAAGTAGACCGTTTATTCACCTTACTCAGTCAGCCGTTTATTTTTCAGCCAGAGACCGAGAAACCGGAAGACCTGGCGCCTCTACCAAGTGATATACCCGAAATTATGGTTAGCTGCTCTTCATAGCTGAAACTGTAAATGTGTGGATAAGATACATTTTATCCACACATCTAATCCGGTTAGAGCCAACTAATTAGAAAAAATACAGGAAATTATAAGTATTTTTTCAGCAACTACTTCTCTAAAAACAATTTATCTAATGTGTTTTATAAGAAATAGAGTATTTGTGGTATAAAGACAAGAGAATAATATATGGCTAGCAGACTTATCATATTCTGCACCGCACTGATCATCAGACAGCTTCCAGACCTCAGCATCCATAGCCTCTAACCAGAGCTAATCAATAAAAAAGCGGATCATGTGCTGTCCGCTTTTTAGTGAGAAAGTTAAAGCTTTGCTATTTACTCATCTGGATATTCAAAACGATAGCCTACCCCGTAAACTGCCTGAATCCACTCATGGCGGTTGCCAGTATTAGCTGCATCAGTGATTTTACGGCGCAGATTTTTAATGTGGCTATCAATCACACGGTCGGCTACATCAAAACTGTCAGGGTTAATATGATCTAACAGCTGGGCACGTGAATATACCTGTCCCACGTGTTCTAAAAACAGCTCTAACAGGCGGAACTCTGTGGGTGTCAGATTCAAGGATTTCTGCTGATACCAGATACGCTGTTGCGCCTTATCGATTCTGAAAAGACTATTTTGTTCAGGTTCAGCCTTACGGTCCAGACGGCGCAGTACCGCCTGTACACGTGCTACCAGCTCTTTAGGACTAAACGGTTTACAAATGTAATCATCAGCCCCCATATTTAAGCCAAGCACACGATCAATTTCTTCAGTCCGGGCAGTGACCATAATAATAGGAATATCTGACTGTTCACGTACTTTACGGCAAATAGTCAACCCGTCCATGCGCGGTACCATTAGATCCAGAATCATGAGACTTGGTTTGCGCTGAAGGAAATGGTCATAGGCTTCTTGCCCATCATGAAAGACGCTCACTTCAAAACCGCCAGCCTCAAGATAATCGCGTACCAGTCCAGCAAGTTCAACTTCATCTTCTACCAGCATGACATGCTTCATGAGTGTGCTTCCTTATATAGTGGTTAATTTGGGAAAAGTCAGCTTGCAACGCAAACCGCCGAGTGGTGAATGATGGAATGTTAATTCTCCGCCCATGGTTTGGGCAATTTTACAGGACAGGGCCAGACCTAATCCGGTTCCGCCGGTACTGCGCGTACGCGAATCATCTACTCGGTAAAAGCGCTCACCCAGACGTGACAGCTGCTCATCGCTGAGCCCAAACGGACTGTCATCCACATACAGACTCCAATGCGTATCAGACTGTTCAGTATGAATACGGATTTCTCCACCACTTTCTGTATAGCGAATACTGTTTCCAAGCAAGTTGACCACAATTTGTTTGAATCGGTCTACATCCAATTGTAATTCAGCTCCTGTTCCCTCTGAGTGTACTGAGAGTCCTGCCTGTTCAAAGTTCGGCCGGAAGTTTTCAATTTCCTGCTGTACCACAGACCACGGATCAACATTAGAGAAATAGCACTTGAGCTGCTGGGCCTCGGCCTGGGCCAGATCCGCCAGATCTTTAGTAAGTTTTTTCAGACTGCTGACCTGACGCATCATGGCAGCAAGATGCTCAGGGGTAGCTTTTCGGATACCGTCCTGCATGGCCTCAATCTGGGCCTGTAGTACCGCTAACGGTGTTTTCAACTCATGTGAAGTATCTGCAACCCATTGCCGGCGTGACTGCTCATGCTGGTCAAGAATAATTGCTAACTGGTTAATCTCATTGGCCAAATCACCCAACTCATCATTACGGCGAATTTTGACCTGATGCAGATAATTACCTCGAGTTAATTCCTGTGTGGCACGCAGCAGGCGTTGAATCGGCTTTTTAAAATAGGTTGCCATTAATATAGCGGCAATCAAACTGGCC
Organism: Acinetobacter sp. 1294596; assembly: GCF_000582925.1. Lineage (NCBI taxonomy): Bacteria > Pseudomonadati > Pseudomonadota > Gammaproteobacteria > Moraxellales > Moraxellaceae > Acinetobacter > Acinetobacter sp. 1294596. Next base: position 29,640 of record NZ_JFCC01000016.1, read on the forward strand.
AAAATGGTTAATGCATATACTAAAAGCAGGTAACGCTTCTGGTTACTGAAGAAATTAATACTTAAAGCATCATCCTGATCCAGTACAGGTTTTAAGCCCAGATAGCCGACTACCTGATTACCTACCACTATAGGACGATAAGATACTTCCTGATCAGAGGGCTCACCGACTACAAACTGTCGCTGGGCATCATACAGTGATAACCGCGAACTCAGCCCCAGACGGTCTGGCATAAAAATGAACCGTTTTTTACCAGCTTGAGCTTCTACGCTTTGAAGCGTAGAGGGATTGGTTTTCTTTTCCGGATTATGGGTCATGCTCTGGTTAGCACTTAACGGAAAACGCAGTCCTTCAAAAGGCTGATATTCGGAAGGTAAATTTTCTTCAATAAACCGCAGTTCTTCAGTATCCACCATTTTTTGCCGTAACTGTTCATTGGCCGAAAACTGGGGAGAGACATTCATCATGGAATGTTCTTGAAAATAACGCTGCTGCAAGGCAATATCGTATTGACGGCGCAGCCACCACCGCGAAAGACGGTCATAGTCGTCTGGTGCAGCCTCACCTTCAATCTGTAAAATCTGCGCCTGAATAGCATTACCCCAGTCCTGATATAAACCGTATACACCAGCCAGATTACTGATCAGAAGATCCAGCTTCTGCATTTCTACATCTGCCACATACTTGGCAAAGTTTTTCTGCATGGTCCAGTGCAATACCCCCAAGCTGAGCGTCGTAATGAATAACGTCGTAAACAGTACGGTCAGAAACAGGCGTAAGGCAATAGGAACTCGGCGGATCTTCAAAACAATTTCTCAATTTATTCTTCTGATTCATCATTGTAACTAAGCTCTGGCAAAAATACTCTTCATTGTTTCTACATCTTTATTATTTAATCTTAAGCTATTGGTAAATATAGTTGGCTCAGGAGTAATAATAATGAAATCTTTAATCAAGGCCGGATTATTGGGTACAGCGTTGACTGCTGTTATGGGCCTGACTGCCTGTCAATCCTCTACAGCTCCACAAGATAAACCACATCACCCAATGATGCACAAAGATGGTGATAGAGGTCATCATATGAAACGTCATCATCGGAATATGACACCGGAACAGCGTGCAGAGTGGGATAAGCGCCGTACTGAACGGCAGATGCATTATCAGCAGCTCCAGCAGGCCTGCGCAGGTAAGCCTGCCGGACAAACCGTTCAGCTCAAGATGGCCGACAAAACCATTGAAGGCACCTGTGAAATGCGCTTTAAGCCTAAACGGACAGCAACAGTGGCGCCCCAGCCTTCAACTGCTCAGCCATTAACACCGCAGCCTGCTGCTAAACCGGTAGCATGAAAGTAAAACTATTAAAGACACCTTTGGGTGTCTTTTTTATTTAATTCCTTGCTCATACCATACATATTCCCTTACGATTTTGACTATTTGTGTCAGCTTAAAATAATAAAAACTGTTTACACTCAAACAGGTTAGATTTTTCAAGAGCCTTTTCTTTGACTTTACAGTCACCAACAATACCCCTTCGACGCTTGTGTGGTGGTGCAACTTATTGCACGATGTAAGCATACAAATATATGTGTCGCTGCTGGCACGTAAATCGTTTATTAGGATTATAAATCTGGTTTAACCAGTATTGAGGAACCCGATATGCCACAATACAAAGCGCCCTTACGTGATATGCAATTTGTTCTGCATGAACTGTTAAATGCTGAAGAACATTATGCAAAATTACCGGCTTTTCAGGAAAATGTAAGCCGTGATTTAGTAGATCAGTATCTTGAAGCGGCTGCAGACTTTTGTGAAAACGAACTCTCTCCGTTAAACCAGATTGGTGATCGTGAAGGCTGTAGCTGGAATGATGGTGTAGTGACTACACCAACCGGCTTTAAAGAAGCTTATCAAAAATATATCGAACTCGGCTTCCCATCTCTTTCTGCTGAAGAGCAGTACGGCGGTCAGGGCCTGCCAAACTCGCTGGGCATTGCTATTTCTGAGATGGTAGGTAGTTCTAACTGGGCTTGGGGCATGTACCCGGGTCTGTCTCATGGTGCAGTGCGTACTCTTGAGCATCATGGTTCTGATGAACAAAAAGAGACCTATCTGCCGAAACTGGTATCAGGTGAATGGACGGGCACCATGTGCCTGACCGAGTCACATGCAGGTTCTGATCTGGGTATTATTCGTACCAAAGCTGAACCAAATGCTGATGGCAGCTATGCAATCTCTGGCGAAAAAATCTTTATTTCTGCCGGCGAACACGACATGGCAGAAAATATTATTCATATTGTTCTTGCCCGCTTGCCTGGCGCGCCTAAAGGTACCAAAGGTATTTCCCTGTTTATTGTGCCAAAATTCAACGTAAATGCTGATGGTTCAGTTGGCGAGCGTAATGCCGTGCGTTGTGGTTCAATTGAACATAAAATGGGAATTCATGGTAATGCCACCTGCGTTATCAATTTTGATCGCGCAACCGGTTACCTGATCGGTCCTGAAAACCGCGGCCTGAATTGTATGTTCACATTCATGAACACGGCACGTATTGGCACAGCAGTACAAGGTCTGGCTGCATCTGAGTCAGCGTTCCAAGGGTCTATTGTATATGCAAAAGACCGTCTGGCGATGCGTTCGCTTTCTGGCCCTAAAGCCCCAGAAAAAGAAGCTGATCCAATTATTGTTCACCCGGCAGTACGTAACATGCTGATGACTCAGAAAGCATTTGCTGAAGGTGGCCGTGCACTGGTTTATCTGCTGGCCCAGCATGCTGATGTTGTTGAAAAAGGCGCAACTGAAGAAGAGCGTAAATTCTCTGACAATATCCTGTCACTTCTTACCCCAATCGCCAAGGCATTCCTGACTGAAACCGGTCTGGAAGCTGCGAATAAAGGTATTCAGGTGTATGGCGGTCATGGTTTCATTTCTGAACATGGTATGGAACAGATTGTACGTGATACCCGTATTGCCTGCCTGTACGAAGGAACTACTGAAATTCAGGCTCTTGACCTGCTAGGCCGTAAAGTGCTGGGCACTCAAGGCGCCATGCTGAAAGATTTTACCAAGATCATTCATAAATTTGCCGAAGCCAACAAAGACAATGCAGAACTTGCCGAGTTCATCGAGCCACTTGCCAAACTCAATAAAGAGTGGGGTGAGCTGACTATGCAAATTGGTATGAAAGCAATGCAAAATCCGGATGAAGTAGGTGCAGCAGCAGTTGACTACATGTACTTCTCGGGCTATGTAACACTGGCTTACCTGTGGGCACGTATGGCGCTTCTGGCTCAGCAGCAGCTGGCAGCTGGCAGTACAGAAGTTGATTTCTACAATGCCAAAATTACCACTGCACGATTCTACTTCAAGAAAATCCTACCACGTGTACGTTCACATGTTGACGTAATCGCAAGCGGCCTTGATTCACTCATGGCACTTGATGCTGAACATTTCGTCTTCTAAAAAAACGTTGTTATAGCAAGTTTTCATGGGAAAGGACTGCACAGCATTATTCTGGACAGTCCTTTTCTTTTATCAAATACTCAAAATCTGGTACGTAATCGGTTAAGGTATAACGGCACTTTACTTAACTTGATTAAAATCTACTGATTCGAACAATAAACAGGTGAACTATGCCAATTTATAATGCACCTCTTGCAGATATGCGCTTTATTCTGAATGATGTCTTTCAGGCAGAACAATTCTGGCAAGCCAATGAAAACCTAAACCATGTAGATGCAGCAACTGCTGAAGCAATTCTTGAAGAAATGGCCAAGTTTGCACAGAACGTGACTCTGCCATTAAACCGCAGTGGTGATGAAGAAGGTGCACAATATAATAATGGTGCAGTCACTACTCCTGCGGGCTATAAGGAAGCTTTTCGCCAATATGCAGAAGGTGGCTGGATTGGCTTGGGCGCCGATGAAGAATGGGGCGGTCAGGCAATGCCAAAAATGCTGACTGTATTGGCAGATGAAATGCTGTTTGCGACCAATCCGGCCTTCATGCTCTATCCCCTACTTTCTGTAGGTGCAGGTATGGCACTTAACAGTTATGCTTCGCAGGAGCAAAAAGAAACCTATCTGCCAAAGATCTATTCAGGTGAATGGTCAGGAACCATGTGTCTGACTGAGCCGCATGCAGGCACTGACTTGGGTATTATTAAAACCAAAGCAGAACGGAATGAAGATGGCAGTTACAGCATTACCGGTACCAAAATTTTCATTACCGGTGGCGACCATGACCTGAGTGATAATATTATTCATCTGGTATTGGCAAAAACTCCGGATGCCCCTGCTGGTTCACGCGGTATTTCGCTCTTTATTGTTCCAAAATTTCTGGTCAATGAAGATGGCAGTCTAGGTGAACGTAACCCTGTCGGACCAGGCTCTATTGAACATAAGATGGGTATTAAAGCCTCCGCTACCTGTGTAATGAATTTTGATGGCGCTAAAGGCTTTATTGTTGGTAAAGAGAATGAAGGCTTGGCAGCCATGTTCGTTATGATGAACTATGAACGTTTGTCAATGGGCATTCAAGGTATTGGAGCTTCCGAGTTCGCCTACCAGAATGCAGCTCAGTATGCTACTGACCGTATTCAAGGTCGTAACGCCTCAGGTATAAAATCACCAAACAAGGTTGCCGACAGTATTCTGGTTCATGGTGATGTACGCCGTATGCTGCTTAATGTTCGTGCTAACAATGAAGCATCACGTGCATTTGCGGTGTATGTAGGTCAGCAACTGGATATTACCAAGTTCTCTACTGACCCGGAAGCTGTGAAAAAAGCCAATGATCGCGTGGCCCTGCTCACTCCAATTGCTAAAGCATATTTAACGGATACGGCATTCCAGGCAACTCTGGATGCACAAATGGTTTTCGGCGGGCACGGTTATATTCGCGAATGGGGTATGGAACAATGTGTTCGTGATCTGCGTATTGCCCAGATCTATGAAGGCACCAATGGTGTACAGTCACAAGATCTGATTGGCCGTAAGCTGATAAAAAATAATGGTGCTTTCCTGGAAGAGTACATTGCAGAGATCCGTGATTTTGCCAACAATATGGATACTCATCTCAACTTCATTAAAGATGCAACACTAGACGCGGCAACTGATATTGAAGCGGTAAGTCGTTTTATCATTGAACAGGCATCAGAAAAACCGGATTTCTCTAACTCTGTTGCAGTTGACTTCCTGCATGCAGTTGGCCTGCTCAGCTTCAGTTATATGTTTGCACGTATTGCAGCGGCAGCAAAATATAAATCTGGTGAGTTTTACCAGAACAAACTGACCTTGGCACATTACTTTGTACAGCGCATTTTACCTGAACTGTCTATGCGTATTGCCAAGATTAATGCTGGCTCTGACCTGGTGATGGAATTTAGTGAAGAGTTCTTTACATCACAATCCTGATTCAATATCTAAAAAAACGCCTGTAAATTCAGGCGTTTTTTTATGACTGATATTTCAATTCAGCAGCATATTTGAGTCTAAAAATATCTTAATGCTGGTTATCATGTGTAATAAAGAAATACTCGCGATAATATTTCAATTCACGGATTGAGTCACGAATGTCATCCATTGCCAGATGTGATGCCTGCTTTTTAAGGCCACTCATAATTTCTGGCCGCCAGCGTTTCGCCAGTTCCTTGACTGAAGAAACATCCAGATTACGGTAATGAAAGAATTGTTCCAGTTCTGGCATTAACCGGTGCAGAAAACGGCGATCCTGACAGATCGAGTTACCACACATTGGTGAAGTTTTCGGGTTAACCCATTTTTTTAGAAAATCTATCGTCTGCTGTTCTGCTTCAAGAGCAGTTAAAGTACTACGACGTACACGCTGAATCAGACCCGATTGTCCATGCTGGCGAGTATTCCACTCATCCATTGCATTTAAGACCTGATCAGACTGGTGAATAGCCAGTACCGGACCTTCAGCCAGAATATTTAAATGATCATCTGTAATAATTGTTGCAATTTCAATAATCTGATCGTTATCGGTATCTAAACCGGTCATTTCCAGGTCAATCCAAATTAACCGTGTATCTGGGGTACTACTCATGAAAGACCATCTTAATGTACTTGGAAAGTAATAATAGTAGCAAATTTCTTGTATCTTGGCTGTAACTTCAACCCCGCTTCATGCTATTTTTGCCATCCTTAACAGGTGGTTTTTCTCAGGATATGAATGGCATTAATTCGTAAACGTCGCTTGACTGAACAACAGCAACGCCGGATTCAGAAACAGCAAAAAACACGTCAGGAAGAAATCGATACTTCAAATGACCTTGAAGGTCTGGTGGTACAGCATTATGGCCGCCAGCTTGAAGTGGAAGCCTTGTCTGTTCCTGTTGAACATCCGCCACAACCTGTGACCCAGCCAGGTGAACCGGAGCCATTCTGGAAACCGGTGGAACTGGGCAGTATCTGGCGCTGCCATACCCGTACCAATCTAGAATTACTGGTTACAGGAGACCGGGTCAAATGGCAAGCCGACCCCAATACCGGTTTAGGTATTATCACAGCGATTCATCCGCGGTCTTCCTTACTCACCCGTCCGGATCGCTATCATAAGGTCAAACCGGTTGCAGCTAATATTTCTCTGATCGTAGTCGTTTTTGCTGTCTTGCCAGAACCGGCCCCGATGCTAATTGACCGCTATTTAGTTGCATGTGCAGATGCCGAGATACCTGCGCTTCTAGTACTCAACAAAACTGATCTGCTCAGCCAGAATGATCCTATTTTACAGCTAGTGTCCGAATATGAAGCACTGGGTTATGAAGTCATGCAAACACAGTCTAAAGGTGATCTGTCTGCTTTGGCAAAACGCTTGGATGGTGAAACTGTCGCATTTGTAGGCCAGTCTGGTGTAGGAAAGAGTTCCCTGATCAATGCAATTGTTCCTGATGCCTCTCAGAAAACCAATATAATTTCCGAGAATTCTGCTTTAGGTCAGCACACGACTACTTCTACGCGTTTAATCCGTTTTGGAACTAGCGGCGCATTGATTGATTCGCCTGGAATTCGTGAATTTGGCCTGTGGCATCTGGATGCAGATAAGGTTCAGCGCGGTTTTCCTGAAATTGAAAATCTATTGGGGCACTGTCAGTTCCGTAACTGTACTCACACCCATGAAAAACATTGTGCGCTCAGAGAGGCGGCCAAGAATGGAGAAATTCTGCCCCGTCGTCTGGAAAGCTATTTACGCTTGCAGGATGAGATTGCTGAAGCTCAGCAAAAAAATTAGTTTTATTACGGTTTTCTAAAGCCCATCCCTTGAAGGGATGATTTTGATCACCATATATATACGATATACTCTAGATCAGTTTTGATTTGAATTAGGTGACTTGTGGAACGTTGGCTTGAATTTATGGGGAATCACCCCTTTTTGTTTGGTACGTTAGGGGTTTTGCTGGTGTTGTTTTTCATTTTTGAAGGGCAGCGAAATGGCCGCAAAATTTCACCGCAGTCACTTGGAATTCTGGTCAAGGCAAAAAATGCCATGCTGATCGATTTGCGTGATGCTAAAGATTTTCGTGAAGGCCATATTAGTGGTAGTCGAAATATCCCTTATAGCCAGATCGCCAATCATGTTGATGAATTAAAAGCGACAGAACGTCCTTTAGTTTTTATCTGTAATCTGGGTCAGGTTGCAGGTAGTGCGCTACAGAAAGTTGGACATAATGACAGTTACCGTCTCGACGGTGGCATTAGCAACTGGAAAGCCCAAGGTTTACCCTTGGTAAAAGGTAATAAAACCACCAAAGCTTAAGGAGATATTTTATGGCTGCTGAAGTAACAATTTACTCAACCACCTTCTGCCCGTACTGTGTACGTGCTAAACAGCTTCTTGAGCGTAAAGGTGTAGCATACAAAGAAATTAACTTATCAAATGAAGCACCTGAAGTACGTGTGGAGTTGATGCAGCGCACTAATCATCGTACTGTTCCACAAATTTTTATTAAAGATCAGTTTATCGGTGGTTTTGATCAGCTCTATGCTCTTGAGCGCGAAGGTAAACTCGATAGTCTTTTAGCTTAACCCGTTTCCATATCAAGGATATAAAGAATGAGTGAAGAACAACAAACTCAACCACAACTTGCCTTAGAGCGTATTTATACTAAGGATATTTCTTTTGAAGTACCAGGGGCACAAGTATTTACCAAAGAATGGCAGCCTGAACTGAATATCAATTTATCCTCTTCCGCAGAGAAAATTGATCCGACTCATTTTGAGGTTTCACTCAAAGTAGTAGTTCAAGCGAACAATGCCGGCGATACTGCGTTTATTGTCGATGTAACACAGTCAGGCATTTTTTTGGTAGATAATGTTGAGGAAGAGCGTCTTCCTTACATTCTGGGTGCTTATTGCCCGAATATCCTATTTCCGTTCCTGCGTGAAGCTGTAAATGATATGGTTACTAAAGGTAGCTTCCCGCAATTGCTTTTAACTCCAATCAACTTTGATGCCGAGTTTGAAGCTAATATGCAACGGGCTGCCGATGCTGAAGGTCAGGCTTAATTACCAGCCTGTAAAAAAAGACAGCAATCTGCGGTCTTTTTTATTAACTGTTTTTTATACATCAGGATACAGTGGCATTTTGATGCAGTGCATCAGCGACAGCCTCAACCAGCTGCTGGGCAATTTCCTGCTTAGACGCCTTTTCCAGCTCACGTTTTTGCAGATGATACTGCTCGGCAAAAAATACAATCATGGCATTTTCATCGGAAGCAAAACCGATGTCATTCCGTGATACATCATTACAAGCGATCATATCCAGCTTTTTCGCAATCAGCTTCCCAGCTGCATACTCTTCTACATTACGGGTTTCTGCTGCAAAACCGACCATAAATGGGCGCTTTTGCTGCTGGGCAATAGTTGCCACAATATCGGGATTCTTAATCAGGGAAACATTCAGCTCATCGCCGGCTTTCTTGATTTTATGCTCAGCAACTTCTGCCACACGATAATCGGCAACAGCTGCGGTGGCGATAAAAATATCACAGCCTTCTTCCAGCATCTGCATACTGTGTTCTAACATCTGAACTGCTGAAGATACATTAATGCGTCTTACCCCATTAGGCGTATCCAGACTTACCGGGCCAGCAATTAAGGTAACTCTAGCTCCCGCTGCATAGCAGGCCGCGGCCAGAGCAAAACCCATCTTTCCGGTACTATGGTTAGAAATATAACGTACCGGGTCAATCGCTTCGCGGGTCGGACCTGCTGTAATGACCACATGTTTGCTGGCCAGCAGACCAAATTTTTCAGCAATAGCACGCTGGGCTTTATGAAAATAGTCTTTAACCTGACGGGCCAGATCTTCTGGTTCCGGCATGCGACCAAGTCCGACATCACCACAAGCCTGAGCACCTGCTTCTGGCATAACCACATGAACACCATCTTCAACCAGTGTCGCCAGATTTCGTTGTGTAGCTTTTGCTGCCCACATTTGCTGGTTCATTGCTGGCGCTACCCAGACTGGAGCTTTAGTCGCCAGATATAAGGTACTCAGCAAATCATCGGCAAGACCGGCAGCGAATTTTGCCAGTGTATCGCAGCTGGCGGGTGCAACCAGAACCAGATCTGCCCAGCGTGCCAGTTCAATATGCCCCATTCCTGCTTCAGCTTCAGGGTCTAAAAGTTCAGTATATACCGGATTACCTGAGAGGGCCTGGAAAGTCAGCGGTGTGATAAAAGCCTGGGCACCATGCGTCATCACTACTCTGACATTAAAACCATAGTCTTTTAGCCGGCGGACCAGAATAGCAGATTTATAGGCGGCGATTCCGCCCGTGACAGCGACAATAATATTTTTATTTGAAATTACACTTAAATCAAAGCTCACGAACAGTAATCCTCTGTTGCAGTGCCGCTCACAATAGCATTAAATATCTGCTGACCCAAGCCTCTCGGCTGGAAATATAAAAACGAAAATAAACAAGAAAAGTGAACTATTATGCAAAATTCAATCAAGCATTGGCCGGAACAGGAACGGCCCAGAGAGCGGCTATTACAGCAAGGAGCACAAAGCCTTTCCGATGCAGAACTTCTGGCCATTTTCCTGCGTTCCGGTTCTAGACAGCATTCAGCAGTGGAGCTGGCACGACAGATGATTCAGCATTTTGGTGGCCTGAGTCCGGTATTTGATGCCGAACTGAGTGACCTAAGCCAGTTCCATGGCATGGGACCTAGTAAATATTCACAGCTCATGGCAGTTAAAGAGTTAGGACGGCGTTACCTCCAGCAATATTTCCACCAGCCCCAGCTCGAGCTTAACTCTTCAGCTCAGGTGTTAGACTATTTACGTTACGAACTGCTGGGAGAACGGCAGGAAGTTTTTGCAGTGCTCTGTCTGGATAATGACCTGCGCAAGCTCAGTTTCAAGAAATTATTTTTTGGTTCACTGAATCATTGTGCCGTATCTATCAACCAGATTTTGCGCTATGCCTTAAAACAGCATGCTTGTCATCTGGTTATTGCACATAACCATCCTTTTGGACAGGCACAACCTTCACCGGCTGATCTGGAACTTACACGGCAATTATCTCAGGCCTGTAAGTTAGTAGAAATTGTCCTGCTTGATCATTTTATTATCTCTCCAGAATGCAGTTTTTCCTTTGCTGAGCAGGGCTTATTCAATACTTCAGAACAGGTCGAGAATAAGGTTGACAAAGCTGGTTGAAGCCGTAAAGATCAGCTTAAACCCAGTGACGTTTTAGCAGATATGATTGTCCGCGAGCAACCCGATGTTTTAAAGTTATTATTTTCTTGGCGCGGTACAATTCTACCTAAAATTCTGCCGCCGCTTGGGATTGTTATGCTCATCTCAGCCATTGTAGGCGGAATTGAATATATTGATCTGTATCGCTTTCCGGAAGTTCCTTTAGCCGGTTTTACTTTAATTGGAGTAGTACTTTCGATCTTTCTGGGTTTCAAAAATACCGCCTGTTATGACCGTTGGTGGGAAGCCCGGCGTCTCTGGGGTATTCTGATTGCCAATGCCCGCCATTTTGACCGTGACTGCCGTGTACTGCCACAGGCACGTCGTGAACGTATTATTCAGCACGTCATTGTATTTGCCAATGTATTACGTGACCGTTTGCGTCATCAGACTGCTAATCCTACTGAACTTTTGCAGACCAGCGGTATGTCACAGCAGGCACTGACCCAGCTTTATCAGCACCATAATGCGCCGCAGTATACTTTGAGCCTGATTCAGTGGGAACTGTTGCTGGCTTTAAAAGAAGGCGAAATTTCCGACATCATCTATACACAGATGAATCAAAATGTAGCAGCACTGAGTGAGGTCCAGACTGGTTGCGACCGGATTGCCAATACGCCTCTTCCGTTTGCCTATTCGGTTTTGCTTAACCGTACTGTTTATTGTTTCTGTTTCTTGCTGCCTTTTAGTCTGGGCCAGACTTTAGGTTTGCTTACCCCATTTCTGGTCGGGCTGCTGGCCTATACATTCCTGGGGCTTGATGCACTGAGTACAGAACTTGAAGAACCGTTTGGCACCCAAAGTAATGACTTACCGCTAGACTCCATGGTACGACTGATTGAAATTGAACTGCTCGGCACTTTAGGTAAGCCTACGCCTCCCCCAATTCAGGCACAGGACGATAATCTTCTCTAAACAGGTTTATAGCGAAAAACTTTCCCAAATCCCAATCTGGTCTGGGCGGAGTGAAGGTACATTGCCCAGTTTGAGCCAAGGCATGTTTTCACCATGATAATCACTACCAATTGAAACCTTCAGTGCATACTGCTGAATCAGCCGGTCAATCATCTGGCGAGTAGAAGTCGGGTCACTGGCCGGTGGCAATTCGATGGCATCCCCGCCAGACTCTGCAAATAACTCGACCAGGTAACGGATATTGGTGGCCGACAAGGTATAACGAGTTGGATGAGCCAAAACTGCAAAACCACGACTGACATGTATAACTTGAATGGTTTCGGCCAGGCCTAGACCTTCAAAATTTACAAAAGCTTTTTTCCCCTCTTTTAAATAACGGTCAAAAGCCTGCTGTGGCCGGGATACAATCTGTTGCTGTACCAGTGCTTTGGCAATATGTGTTCGGGTGATTCGGTCAGGTTCACCTTCAACCAGCGCCAAAACCTGCTCATAAATATCTACCTGAATAATATCGGTGAGCAGATGACAAATGTGTCTGGCACGTGCTGCACGTATCCGTTTTTGCTGCTCAAGCATTTGCAATAATGGGGCTGGATTCTGCATGCCCAGTGCAACCACATGTACACCATAACTCTTTTTGGTGGCAGGACGTGACCACTGGCTTGAAATCTCTACACCAGAAATAATCCTGAGTGAGTAAGGAGCCTCAAGTGTCATGCTACAGGCTTTAGCCCGCTGGATGCCGTCCATATTGTCATGATCTGTAAGGGCCAAGGTATGAACACCTGCTGCAACAGCAGCATGCACCAGCGCCTCTGGAGACAAAGTTCCATCAGAAATATTGCTGTGTGTATGTAAATCTATGCCGTGCATCTCTTATACTATGCTATTTATTTAAACAGAACTGATACTCTAACATGAAAGCGCTTCTGGACTTTGTTCCACTGATTATTTTCTTTTATCTGTACAAGACGGTTGAACCAGATGATACCCAACATCCACTTTTACAACTGATCGGCTCTGCGGGCGGTGTAGATAACAATAATATTCTGGTGGCGACCACAGGACTCATCATTTCCATGTTGGTGGTGTATGGTGCTTTATTTGTCATGCAGAAATTCCGTCTGGATAAACAGCAGTGGATTGTACTGTTTATGACCGTAATTTTTGGTGGTATCACTTTGATGCTTAGCGATGATTTTTATATCCGTCTGAAGGCAGCCATTTTGAATCTGGTCTTTGCCGGAGCTTTCCTTTTGTCGCCATTTTTCGGTAAAGAACGTAAACCGCTGATCCAGCGTTTATTTGGTCCTATTTTCAACCTGACCGAAAAGGGCTGGAAGAATCTGAACTTTGCCTGGGCTGCCATGTTTGTAGTCATGGCCTGCCTGCATATTTTCTTTGCCTTTATCTGGATGAATGGAAAATATTGGGGAGAATTTACGGCATTTGGTGACATGATTGTTATGTTTTCCTTTATCATTATTCAGTTCATAGTCTTACGTAAACACTTTAAGTCGCCCGAAGCTTAAGGTGTGTCATACAGGTCAAAATTTCATGCCTTTATTTGTATTAAGCTGTACTGATCACGAGGGTACAGTTGAAAAACGTCTCGCCACACGTCCTCAACACATTGAACGGTTACAAAAGCTAAATGACGAAGGCCGCCTGATCGTAGCAGGTGCGATGCCTAAAGACCCTGCTGATCCTCAGGCAGGTTTTTATGGCAGTACTATGATTGTTGAGTTTGATAGCCGTGAAGCACTGGATGCCTGGCTTAAAGAAGAGCCTTTCCTAAAAGCTGGTGTTTATGCGCATATCGATGTCAAGCCTTTCAATAAAGCCTTTCCTCAAGGATAAATTCATGCGTGTTGTAGTCCAAAGCTGTCTGGGCATTCTATTTTTTTGTTCTACCGCCTGGGCTGTTGAAGCAGTCAGTGAACCTGTAGCAGCTGCACCTGTAACAGCCCCACTAAATGCTAATACGGCTAACCGACCAGCCGCTATGGCTGTCGCTGCAACAGTTGCCCCTACAGGCCAACCTCAGGAAGTCCGGCCTTTAACAGCTGAACAACTCGCCAAAAATAAGGCCTTGCAAGATGCCAAGATTAAAACACTGATCAAAGATCAAGGTATACGCCTGCAACAACTGGAAAAAGCCAATCTGGACGCACTGGCACAAAATCAGGAACTGCAATTAAAAAATGATAGCCTTGCTGTACAGGTTCAGGTTTTACAGAGTGAACGTAGTGCCCAGATGTTTCTCTACGGCGCAGCAACTTTAGCTGTAGGCGTATTGATGGGTTTTCTTATTGCAAGTTATGTATACACCAAGCGCCGGCGTCAGTGGTAATTTCCACTTTTTCTCTGCATAAATAAAGGGTTTTATGGTTTGTCCTATCCGATTCAAACAGCTGCTTTAGACTGGCAACTTATCGATAATATTGAGGTACCGGTATCCCGACAGTTTGGAGATGTCTATTTCTCCAAAGATAACGGTCTGCTGGAAACACGCCATGTTTTTTTAAATGGCAATGACTTGACTGAACGCCTCGCTACCTTAAACGACTTTGAATATTTCTGTGTAGGTGAAACCGGTTTTGGTACTGGACTGAATATTCTAGCGTTATGGCAACTTTGGCAACAGGTCAGACCTGATAATCATAGCCATCTGCATGCAATCAGTGTAGAGAAGTTTCCGCTTGGCAAACCTGATCTGATCCGTGCATTAAAAGCCTGGCCAGAACTTGCTCCTTTAGCTGAGCAGCTGCTCCAGCAGTATCCCTTACTGATTGCAGGCTGTCACCGGCTGTCATTTCCTGAAGAACGCTTTAGCCTTGACCTATGGCTGGGAGATGCACATGATATGTTCCCCCTTATGGAAAAGACAGCATCTGTAAATGCCTGGTTTCTGGATGGCTTTGCGCCTTCTTGTAATCCGGATATGTGGGAAGAACAGGTTTTAAATCATATTGTCCGTTTATCTGACCATGGTACTACATTTGCTTCATTCAGCGTCGCCGGTGTTCTCAAGCGGGGGTTACGTAGTCACGGCATTCAGGTTACACGTCCACGTGGTTTTGGTCATAAGCGTGAAATGTTAAAAGCGATCTGGCAGCCGTCCGTTGCCGATGCTGCAACTGAAAAGCAGGAAAAACCAGAGAGTCTGTCTTCAGGACAACCCCCCCCCCGAATAGCTGTTAAAACAACTCATCGGCAAAAACAGATCGCTGTGATTGGTGCAGGTATTGCCGGACTAAGCGTAGCCTGGTCTTTTGCCCAGCGTGGCCATCAGGTTAAACTGTTTGACTACAATGCGCCTTTAGCTGGCGCCTCCGGAAATCCACTTGCCCTGTTAAATCCGAAGCTCAGCCAGATCGAAAAAAGTCATACCCATTTAATGACAGTTACTTGGCAATATGCACTTAATCATTATCAGCAATTTAGAGCTTTCCGGCCATTACAGATTCACCAGATGGCTTTAAAAGAAAGCGAGCAGCTCTTGAGTCTGGCAGAACAATATCCGGATGAATTACTTACAGTACAAACTGCTCAATGTCACCCGCTTTCTACACAGTCTGAAAGTCTACGGCTTAATCGAGCTGGCGGTGTCTCTCCACATCTGTTACGTGACCAGATTTTAGAACATTCACTGATCCAGTTTGCGCAGGCAGCCGTGGAACGTATTATTCCGGAAGCTCAAGACACCGTCTTATATGACGCCAACGGTAAATCTCTGGGTAAATTTGACCATGTGGTGGTGTGCTGTGCTCGGCAGAGCCAGTCACTGCTCAGCAATTGCCCGACACTACGGCCAATTCGAGGGCAAGTAAGCTGGGTCAATAATACGGCACAACCTTTGAATATGCAGGAAGCCATCAGTTATGGCGGCTATTGTCTGCAATTTGATGCTGAAAATTTGCTTCTTGGCGCTTCGTTCTTACCAGGCCGTGAAGATGATGAAGTCCTGGCTGAAGATCATCAGCATAATGCAGAACTTCTTGCAAAAGTATTTCCAGAATATGCAGCCACTTTACCGCCTATAGAAGCTTGGCAGGGCCGTGCCTCTATTCGTGCCCAAACTATGGATTACTTTCCCCTGCTAGGCAAAATGGGGTCTGATACAGAAATTTATACTTTTTCCGGTTTAGGCTCTAAAGGTTTTCTGTATGCACCCTTATGTAGTGAAATACTGGCTGCATTGGTATTTAAAGAAGCCTGCCCTGTACCGGCCAGTGTAGTACAGAAGCTCAACCCTCAACGGTTTCAAAAACGTTTAAAACAGCAAAGAAATTCTTGAATCAACCAGCCTGTGCGAAGCTGGACAGTACTCATAGTCTGAAAAAAAGCGCCCTCTCTGGGGCGCTTTTTTCTATCCTTCTTGTTCCAAAGGCAATCCTGCATCACGTGCTGCTCGGGTCCCTCCCATCAACACCACGTATTCACGCGAGTCATCAATGCTTTCAAGCATTTCAGCCGCACGCGGGGCTTTACTGCCACCACCGCACAGGATATAAATCGGTTGATCCGCTGCTACCTGAGACAAGCTTTCCGCGCTCAGATCATTGATAGGCTGATTGATCGCACCTCGAATATGACCTTCTGCATATGCACCTGTGTCACGGACATCCCAGATAACAGCATTTTCTGGGAACTCAAATGTAGTAATTTCTTGTTTACGGATCATTGCGCACTCCTTTGATGTAAACAATACTTGGCAAATGAAGAAAACATCCCTAGCATCTCAGATATTCTTTCCCTTTGTAAAGGTCTAAACCATGCCATCTTTCGATATTGTATCTGAATTAGAGTTATTTGAAGTTAATCACGCTGTTCAAAATACCCAAAAGGAAATTGCAACCCGGTTTGACTTCCGCGGCCAGGATGTTTCCATCGAACTAAATGAAAAAAATAAAGAAATTAAAATTAGCACAGAAAGTGATTTCCAATGTGAACAAGTGTATAGCATGTTAGAGAATCACTTTTATAAACGTAAAATTGATGTACAGGCACTCGATCCCCAAAAAGCGACTGCTTCAGGAAAAAATGTAGTCCAGGTGATCAAACTTAAAGATGGTCTTGACTCAGATACGGCAAAAAAAATTAATAAAGCCATTAAAGAAAGTGGGATTAAAGTGCAATCATCGATTCAGGGTGACAAAATCCGTGTAACAGACAAAAAGCGCGATACCCTGCAGCAGGTAATGAACTTTCTGCGTGAGCAGCAGTTTGGCTTGCCACTACAATTTAACAACTTCAAAGATTAAGACACTATTGCTTGCAAGAGAAACCTCATGGCCCATAATAATCGCTTGTCCAGACTGATCAAGACCACCTCAAAGCTTCCTAAAGGCCTGCGCAGTACTTTGTGGAGTAGAGCATTTGGTCGGGTGGTGCCAATGGTAGGTACAGCAAAGATTCGTTATCTTGAAGTAACCGCATCCAAAGTGGTAGTCAGTATGGCAAATCATCATGTCATGCAGAACCATATTGGTCAGATTCATGCCTGTGCCATGACACTTCTTGCCGAAACTGCTACTGGTTTTGTAACTGCAATGAATGTTCCTCAAAATGCTATTGTACTGATTAAAAGTTTTAAAATTGACTTTAAACGGCCCACTCAAGGAGCGATGACCGCTGTAGCAACTTTGTCTGCTGAACAGCAGCAGATGATGCAAACCTCGGAGAAAGGCGAAACGCTCGTTACAGTCTCAGTGGTAGATGAGTCTGGTGAAGAGCCCATTCAGTGTGAAATGCTGTGGGCCTGGGTCGCTAAAGATCGGCTTAAACCGTCTTAATGACAATATAAAAAATCCCAGATTATGTCTGGGATTTTTATTTTAAACCTGTTGTGACTCTAAAAACTTCTGCTTAACCTCTTCTGGAATTATGCGTTTATTACCTTTTACGTCTACAGCGACAAAAGTAAAAACTCCTTCTGTAACACGTTTAGCTGGCCGTGATGAATCATGGCTATCCCAGACTTCAATCTGCATCTGGATTGAAGTATTACCAACTTTTAAAATTTTGGTATAACAGCTAATTACATCGCCCACTTTAACCGGTACCAGAAAAGTCATCTGGTTAATCGAAATAGTGGCGCATCGTCCTTTACTAAAACGTTCAGCATGAATTGCACCAGCTAAATCCATCTGGGAAACGATCCAGCCACCAAACACGTCTCCGCTCCAGTTGGTATCAGCAGGCATAGCAATTGTTTGAAGAGACAATACCCCTTCAGGTTTTAGATTAGTATCTGACACATTAACTCCGGACTTTAAGTTGCTGATCCAGCCATTGTTGTAACTCGGCAGATCGAAGGACGCCACTTATTCTAGCAACTTCTGTGGTTTTATTCATCAGTACCAGGGTCGGGATACTTCTGACATTAAATGCAGCACCTAAGCGTGGAGAAGTCTCGGTATTAATCTTGGCAAAAATAACATGCGGGTTATGTTTGGCAGCCTCAGTAAAATGTGGCGCCATCATTTTGCATGGCCCACACCAGTCGGCCCATAGATCAATCAGTACAGGCAGATCACTATGACTCATGAAATTACTAAAATTCTGCTCAGTTAACTCAATTGGTGCTCGTGGAAGCAAGGCAGCATGACATTGTCCACAATTCGGAGCTGCATCAAGCTTTTCCTCTGGTACACGATTTTTTGCACTGCAGCTTGGACATACAAGAATCATTCATTTTCATCCAGTCAATGTATATGAAAATTTTAATGCGAGTATGCCCGACTTTTCAAATAGTATTATTTTATAAGAATAGAAACTCTAAATCTGCCCTCAGCCCATATATGATTAAAAAACCTTACAATCAAAAATATTCATCAGATCCATTAATATTTTGTTGGGAAAAATTTATTAATTTTCTACCGATTTCGACGCATAATCTTGCTTAATGCTATCATGTCTGCATAAATTCCTTATGAGTCTATGGAGTAAAAAAATGAGCGAGAATGTAGGTTTTGCAGGCCAGATTGGCCCTGATCATGTGTCACAAGTAGTTGAAAAAGGTTTCAGATCGATCATCAATAACCGTCCAGATATGGAAGGTGGTGCTGAACAGCCTACCAGTGCGCAGATTGAAGAGGCCGCTCGAGCTGCGGGCCTAGATTATGTCTATCAGCCTGTTGTTGCTGGCCAGATCAGTGAACTTGATGTGCGCACATTTGCAAATCACTATAATGAACTGCCAAAACCTATTTTAATGTTCTGCCGTACTGGCAATCGCTCAAATAACCTCTATCAATTAGCAAAACAGATGGACCTGCTGGATGACTAAATACATATGCGCCCTTCTGCTCAGTCTGGGCTGGTGTGGAAGTGCCATCTCTTCAGTCAATGCTGCTGTTACTGACCAGGCCATCATCAGCAAACCTTTAAATGAAGAGGTTAGCGTAGCCGGACAGATGGATTTGGTAAAGTTTCAGCAGTTACTCAAGCAGGGTTTTAAATCAGTCATTGTTAACCGGCCCGACGGTGAGCTCGGCAATCCTGTAACCGTAAATCAGCTCCGGACTGTTGCAGAAAAGTCTCATGTAAGTCTGATTTACCAGCCTGTTGAAAGTGTAAAAGTTTCACAGCCGGATATTGTTGAGTTTGCTCGTTATTATAATAGCCTGCCCAAACCGATTCTGCTGGTCTGTCGTAGTGGGGGGCGCTCGACTGCTCTATTTAATCAGGCCAAGCAACAGGGATTATTACGTGAATAAAATTTTACTCGTTCTTTTATGTTCACTTACCTTGATGGGCTGCAGTTCTATGAATGTACGCCCAACTGTTGGGGTAAGTGTGGGAACCTCACTTTAATTTTCAGATACGGACATTCATAAAAAAACAGCGCCTAGGCGCTGTTTTTTAGCTTCTTTCATCTATTAAGGACAAGAAAAATTCGTACCATACGGGCTTGTTAAATTAGGACCATAAGCACCATCTGTACTATAATCAGATTTAAGTGAAGCTAAACCAAGATTATAAGTTGTACGGGCAGGCAAAGTGGCTACAGTAGAAGCCGCCCCAATTTGAACAGTTAACCATTGTGCATATATTTTCGGGTATCGAATCGTAAAATCAAATTTTCCTTGCGCATCTGTTGTATATGTTGCAACTGTACTTTCTGATCCCAAGAATGTAGGTACCTTCACAGGAATATTAATTACTTGCCCATTTGTTACAGCAGTACCATTAGGATCAGCAAGACATCCTGCTGTTGGATGTATAACCCAATCTTCTTTTTGGTTACCTAATGCATCTGTTACAAGTTCCCATTTATATTGGCCTTTAGTATACAGAATCGGGGTAATATCCATTTTAACCTCCTGTTTTGACAGAGGTTTACCATCAAAGTCTACTACACTAACTGAAAGATTACGTGTGTAATACACCCCATCTGTAGATGAAGTAACTTCGGTAGGATTTACGCCAATTACAATTGAAGCTACTGGATTCTGTATTAGTGATTGAACTATATTCACTTGAGTTGTTTGTGTAGCTTCTAGGTAACCATCTTCTTTAAATTTTGCAGTCAGTTTTAGATCATCTGCTGCAAAGGAGGCGGCATCATAACCCACAGCCCGCGCAAATTCATCAATCTGAACCTTAAATGTAGCTTGACCATTTATATTGGTAGTTAATCCTGAAGGGCCAACAATAATTGCTCCATTACGATTAAAATCTTCAATAGCTAACTCAATATATTTATCAGAAATTCCACCACCATTTGCATCGACTAAAGTAACTGTGACATCAGTTAAATCATTACGTACATTTAAACTTGGCTTTGTGGCTTGTATACGTACATTATAACGAGCTGGCTGTGGGGCAACTGATACAGGTCTAAAAGGGGCTAAGCGATGAATTTGTGTAATAGTACCTGCTTCATTAGTATGACTAGCAGTTAATTCAATCCCACTGGCAACTAATAAGCCACCATCAACTGTTTTACTATCAATTTCTACTGAGAAGAATGCATTACCATTTGAATCTGTTATTACAGTTTGTGGTTCACTGGTATTAGTAGGATGACCTGCTCCAGGAGTACCGATAATTAATGTTGCTGAATTATTTGCTGATAATTTAACTGCCTGATTACGAACAGGTTGGTTATTCTGATCTAACAATGTGGCTGTGATAATTGCTCTGTCACCATTGACACTTAAATTTGTTTTTGAACTTTGCAAGATTAAATGGTTGGTATTAATCACTTCAGAAACTGTGAAATTTAGAACAGTCTCAAGTTTTTCACCCTTAGGATTGGTAATAAAGCCATAAACCTTAATGCCTGATGTTAACAATGCCTGCTTAGTAATCTCCGGTATATTTTTCGGAAGAGTAATTGAAACAGGAACACTAGTATTTGCAGAAGTCATTACAGAATCCGCACTGAGTCTAACTCCTGCTGTAACTGCTTCACTATTTAAAGTTAAATTGACCGGATAAGCTGTATTAGCACCTAATTCATCTTTTACTGCAACTTGAATCTGGTAAGCTTTACCCAACTCAAGATTATCCTGTTCCGAGGTTAAACGCAGATTAACTGAATCTCTCGGTATTGCCACTTGAATAGTTCCAGTCTGCTGGATACGATCACCATTATTTAAATTAGTCCCTACAACTGCAAAAGTAATTCCATTTTTAATCAAATTAGCATCATATGTACCTTCAGCGACCTTAACTGAAAACTCAGCTTCACCTTTACTATTTGTAGAAAGAGCTGAATCTGATAAAGAAACTCTTGAGCCGGCTAGACCAGACAATGCAAGAGCCAACGGGGTATTCGGAATGATATTCCCTGCACTATCTTTTGCGATAACTTTAACTCGGACTTCTCCACCTAATACTGATACAGTCTGCATATCATAAGAAATTGCTAGACCTGCTAAATTTGGTAAAATTACAGGTGGTTGACTAATATCAATTTTACGTGTCAGTAGGTAGCTAGAGCCATCCTTACGGTAGCCTTTTACAGAAATCGTAATGCCATTTGCTATCAGATTTGTTAGTTCGGTGACGCTGTTAGCTTTAACCTTTAAACTGAAAACAGCCTGCCCACTTGAATTAGTAATTAAAGATGAAGCTGTTGCAAGGCTGACGCCATTACTTAGAGCTGCTTCATTTAAACCTATGCCAATTTTCTGACTTGCATAGGCTGTTCCATTCGTACCTGTAGCTTTAACTGCCACTTGAATTGTCTGTTCTATCCCTGGTTTCAATACCAGATTCCCGGGCATATCTACAGTCAAGTAATCTAAATCTATTTCATTTTGTTCAGTAGGTGCTTTAAAATTTAAAATAATAGACTGCTGAGCATTATCAGAAGCTGATGTAGCTGTAATACGTATACCTCCTCCAACCAGCTCTCTCTGTCGCTCACTATTATTTGCTTTATATTGATAACGGAATGTGGCATATCCTGTTTCATCAGTATTAGTTGAAGATTGGCCCATTAAACTTAGACCTAAAGCTTGTAAGTCTGAAGTAACTAAAGCAGGTAGGCTAATGTTGATTGTTTCACCTTTTAATGCGCTTCCTTTAACGCCCACTGCTTTTACTCTTAATTCAACAGTCTGATCTTTTGTATAATCAAAAGCATTATTAATGGGATCAATTGTCAGATAACCTACAGCCTCCTCAGACTTTGCTTCATCCTCTACAGCAATTTTAATAGTATTAGTTAAATTATTGTCTGTTTTAAACGTTGCAGTAATGCCGGCTTGAACTAAATCTGCTACTGCTGCCTCTGTCTTAGCATTGGTTTTTAAAATATAAGTGACATAACCTGTTCTGAATTCCTGTTCTGCACTACCTTCAAAAGTTACCCCATTCGCGAGAGCTTCCGAGTTTAAACTCAAAGTTACTTTACCTTTAGTAGCAGCTTCTCCTTTATTATTAATACCTTTTACAGTAATACTAACAGAGTCATTTTTCGCGTTAATTTTATAAGATGATGCTATTTCTAAACGCTGTAAAGCTAGCTGGTCAGTAGCACCAGTATTTGTAGTAATTACAGAAACCGTATCTTGGGCAAAAACTTCTGCATTATCTGTATAGAGAGCTTTTAAATTAATACCTTGCTGAGAAAGTGCAATTGGGTATGAGGAATTAGTACGTACTATAAATTCTGCATATCCGGCAGCATTGGTCGTTACTTCGGTTTGATCCAGGCTCACGCCGTAAGCATCGCTCTTATCTGTAAAAATTAGCTTTACTTTCTTATTTGCTAAAGGTATATCATTACTATTTTTAGCTCGGACTTTAATAATAGTAGAACCGCCTTGTGCAACAATAGGGGTATCTTCTTTAATAATTTCAAGCTTTTGTACTATTTGAGATATGTCTTTAAAGGTAATTGCAGCTTTAACAATACGTTGTGCTTGATACTCATCAATAAGCTTGAATTCTAGACTCTGTGAAGTTCCAATAAAGTTTTGAATTTCTTCAGCACTTAAATCAGAATTTGAAGTAATTGTGAAAGAAACATTACCTTTATTATCTGTAGTCAATGAGGAGCCAGAAGAGATAGAAAATTTTTTCCTGCATTTCTTTTGGAAGGGCTAAGATAACATTTTGTCCTGTTTTAACTCCTCCATTCTGGTCAGTTACTTGTGCATTAATTGTGACTGAACCTTTTGGTATATTAAGGACAACTCCCTGTTGGACATTTAAATTATAGTTACTCTGAACTGTTGATGTCTTAGCAATATTCAAAGTATAAATCTGCTTGATAGTTGTTCCATCTAAAGTAGCTGTAATTTGCACCTTTCCAGATTGAGTATTTAATCGAGGTATATTGACCTCAAATACAGCAATACCATTTTCTGCTGTAGTGACTAAAGAACTTTTACTAGTTATACCCAGATTTTCACTATCGTTTATAGAGAGACGTACATTTTTGTTTGAAATTCCACCTTTATCAGCATTGAGTACTTGTACAGTAATCTGTACATTAGAATTATCAATAGCTTGAATCAAGCTTTCACCAGAACTATCACGCAAATTGATATTTAAGCTTTCAGCAACTTGAGAGGAATCTGGAGTTGACTCATTACCTCCAGAATTATTACCAGGAGAAGAGCCGCTGCCCTCATTATTAAAGTATCCTTCGCTTCCTCCACCTCCACAAGCTACTAACGATATAGAGGTAGCAAGAAGAGTAAAATTTACCCCAAGTTTTTTCAACTTGATTAAATAGTTAGACATTTATAGATCCTATATTTCTTGTAAAATTCAAATCATTTAAAAATTGATTAGTTATAAGTGAAATTTACTTAAAATAACATTTTTTATCAATCTGATTCTTTATTAATACCTTTCTTTAATTAGTTTTAACAAAAGATACAAACCAAAAATTACAACACTATATGATGAATCCTTGACTATAAAAAATCTTTTAAAATAGGTAGATAAATGTACGATCTTATTATTGTTGGGGCAGGCACAGCCGGCATCGGTGCCTATAAGGAGGCAATTAAACATACACAAAATATTTTAATTATCAATGATGGCTCTTGGGATACTACATGTGCCCGTGTAGGTTGTATGCCAAGTAAAGTTCTGATTTCTTCAGCTAACCGGATGCATGATATACATCATGCAGATGAAGTTGGCTTAGAAGCTAAAAGCAAGATTAATACAGCTCACGTCATGCCACATGTACGACGGCTCAGAGATCAATTTGTAAAAGCTACTCTGATGGATGTAAAAAGCTGGAATGAAGCTCATAAAATCTCTGGACAGGCACATTTTATTGATGCCAACACCATAGAAGTGAATAGCCAGCATTATCAGGCTAAAAGCTTTATTGTTGCAGTTGGCTCAACTCCAAGCTTCGATATTAAATGGAAAAAAGAACTTCAGGATCGTTTAATTACATCAGATGATATTTTTGAGCTCGAGACTCTACCCAATTCACTGGCCGTAGTGGGTAGCGGTGTAATTGCCCTTGAACTCGCACAAGCCATGCAACGTTTAAATGTAAAAACAACCATATTTGCACGTAGTCAGCGGATAGGTAATTTAAGTAGTCCAGAACTTCAGAAAATCGCCCAGCAGGAATTTGCTAAAGAGTTATCTATTTTATATAACACCTTACCTGAACAGGTAGTAAAAACAGAGTATGGGGTAAAGTTAAGTTATCAGCAGAATGGAAAATTTAAAGACTTAGAAGTTGATTATTTGTTAGTAGCTACCGGAAGGAAAAGTCTTCTAAATATATTAAAACTTGACCAGATTCATTCTGATTTTAAAGATATTAAAAATCTTCCTGTTCATCCAGAAACTAAACAGCTTGCTGAGTACCCTATCTTTATAGTAGGCGATGCATATACAGATACTCCCATTCAGCATGAGGCAGCACAAGAAGGCAAGCTTGCTGTACATAACTGTTTAAGTTACCCCCATATTCAACCTATAAAATTATTTACGCCCCTATCTATTGTATTTAGCCAACCAGAAATGGCTATAATTGGAAAAAGTTATCAACAACTGGTTAAAGCAGGCTCTCAATTTGTGACTGGAGAAGTTTTTTATGAGAAACAGGGAAGAGCCATCGTATTAGGAAAGAATGTGGGCAAAGTTGAGGTATACGTAGATAAACAGACTAAACAATTACTGGGTGCAGAATTGTTAGTAAACAAGGCTGAACATTTTGCTCATCTGCTAAACTGGATGATGGCCGAAAATATAACTATTGATCACTTACTTGCAAAACCATTTTATCACCCAACTATGGAAGAAGGATTAAGAACAGCATTAAAGCACGCACGCAGACAATTAAATGTCCTAAATTAAATAAAGCCATGAATAAGAATTCATGGCTTTACTCTAGTCTTATATAAAACTATTTATTTTTCTGCTCTGAAATATCCATAATGAGCCGAGTAGCCATATATAAACGTGGAACAATACTTTCTACCAGAATATATTCGGCCTGATTGGAATGGGCTCCATATCCTGAAACTCCCATTCCTTCGATGACTGCTGCTTTGGAATCCAGCGCAGCAAAGGCAGCATCTGTCCCTCCACCTGTTGCCTCAGTTAGAATATTTAATGGCTGTTTGAATTCTTGCAAATAAATTTGTTGGGCCTGCTTGGCAATTGATCGAGCTTGCTCACTTGCAGATAAAGGAGGCCGGCGCAATTCAAATTTAACTGCCACTTGGCTGTCTTTTAATTTTTTATTTTTTATCCGCTCAGCCAATATTCTTTCAACTTTCTTAAAATCGGCATTGTCTAAGGCACGTACATCTGCCTGGGCTTGAGCCTCTTCTGGTATTGCATTACGGGTTTTGCCAGCTGTAGCAACTGTCCAGTTTAATTTTAAACCTGTTTTAGCATCAGACAGATCCTGCAGCTGTAATATCTGGTGAGAAAGCTCAGTTAATGCATTTACCCCATCTTCAGGCTTGACGCCCGCATGAGAGGCCTTACCTTTAACCTCTAAATAGGCAGCGCC
The DNA here is from genome assembly GCF_000582925.1 of Acinetobacter sp. 1294596. Classification (NCBI taxonomy): domain Bacteria; kingdom Pseudomonadati; phylum Pseudomonadota; class Gammaproteobacteria; order Moraxellales; family Moraxellaceae; genus Acinetobacter; species Acinetobacter sp. 1294596. The sequence goes on from NZ_JFCC01000016.1 coordinate 55,744, forward strand.
AATACCGCTGGTAGCCAAGCGTAAACTTCCATCTGTTCCCCCACCCTCAAATGAAAATATGACATCCTGCTGTTGAGCAATTTTACTAATCAGTTTACGGGAACCTGGCGAACTGATTTCTTCATCTGAATTCATCAATACTGTTATGGTGCCGTAGTCCTGATAGTTTAATTTTTTAAGTATAGACAGAATATGAATAATCGATGCAACTCCCTGCTTGTCATCAATGATTCCCAAGCCATATGCTTTATCACCTTCAATACGAAATGGCTGTTTTGCTAACGAGCCTTTTGGATAAACTGTATCCATATGCGCAATTAGCATAATATTAGTTTGCCCCTTACCTTTAAGGGTTGCTTTCACAACTGGTCCCACTTGCTCGGGCGTATCATCCATACGATAAATATCGTGATTAGTAATAATTTCTACTTGAGCACCCGTATTTTTAAGTTGTTGGGCTACCTGCTTTGCAATTATATTCAGCCCTTCTATATCGCGACTACTGGACTCAATATTTACTAAGTCTTTTAAAGTATTTAAAAAATGCTGCTTTTGTGACTCAGCTACTTTTATTAATTCTTGAGCTGAGGCGGCATGACTGATTAAAGTACAAATAAAAAGTGATACACCTATACCTATGCCATATTTTAATTGTCTTTTCATTTAATAATAATCCCTATCAATTTATCTGCTTTATAAATACAGCTCACAAGCTGAAGTTTAAATAAGTGAAAAATCAATATAATAATTTATTTATTAAAAGTAATTATTATTTTATATAAAACCCTCCGCATAAAAAAAAGCCCCCTCATATGAGGGGGTTTTTTAGAATAATGAGCTGGCAATGACTTACTCTCACATGGGTAACCCCACACTACCATCAGCGCTAAGAGGTTTCACTTCTGAGTTCGGGAAGGGATCAGGTGGTTCACTCTTGCTATGGTCGCCAGCACAACTGTTGATGGACTTGTTCGGGTCTGATTTAACTGCGGTGCAGTATATGCCGTACTTTAGTCCAAATGAGTTATTAACAGCGGGCAGATCTGGGTCTGAATTGTATGTTCCAGCATTAGGCTGAATCAAGGGATATTGCATATTTATGAATCGATTGATGCTTTGTATACAACTGTTTGGGTGTTGTATAGTCAAGCCTCACGAGCAATTAGTATTGGTCAGCTTCACATATCACTATGCTTCCACATCCAACCTATCAACGTCCTGGTCTTGAACGGCTCTTTAGGTGACATAAAGTCACGGGGAAATCTTATCTTGAGGTAGGCTTCCCGCTTAGATGCTTTCAGCGGTTATCCCTTCCGAACATAGCTACCCGGCGATGCGACTGGCGTCACAACCGGTACACCAGAGGTTCGTCCACTCTGGTCCTCTCGTACTAGGAGCAGATCCTCTCAAATTTCCAGCGCCCACGGTAGA
>NZ_JFCC01000017.1:0-52718 GCF_000582925.1 Acinetobacter sp. 1294596
TTATACTCATTATTAAGCAATATCATTATGTTCCATCATTATTACTATAATTCATAAAGAATGAGTTCTTTTCTAAATGATATCTTTAGGCTAGGTAAAAATAAAAAACCACAATTAAAAGTGTGGTCAATTTGGAGAAAGTCTCAGGTCTAAAAAGAAAAAAATAGTTAATTTTCCTCTTCACAGAAATTAGTAGAGCAATGCTTTCCTGATCTTTTTATCTGTCTTATACTGCGATAAAGTATATACAGCCCAGATTGCGGCCGGAATCCACCCTAAAATCGTAATCTGAAGAAATAAACAAATCATTCCTGCAAATGGACGACCTATCGTAAAAAACAGCAGCCAGGGAAAAATTAAAGCAACCAAAAGTCTCATATTACGGTCCTACTGATACGTTATTTCAGGTGAATTAATTTTCATTGAAGGGGTAAATTAAACAATTTTCGATCACGTTCTTCTGTTAAATACTTATCCATTTGTGTAATTAATTTGGCTCTAGCCTTTTCATCATCTCCGGTAATTTTCAACATGCAGGATCCGATTAAAATCTTGCGTCTAGTATCACTGAGAAAATCCACGATTTGATGCATTTTTATCATCATCTTGATTAGCCATATCTATACCGCCTTTGATTATTCTTCGCGAAAGGTAAATAGCTTGTCTATCTTAGTGAGTCGGCCATACTGAATAGCTACCGATTTTGTAGACACCTTTTAGTTAGATAAAAAAGCAATTTTTTTGATCTTTAAAGAATGAGGATATAGTATTTGTAAAATTACTTAGCTGCTTAAAACTTAATTCTAATTGGTTAATAGGTGAAAAATGAAATTAGCAGAAGCTCTCTTACTTCGAAGTGATCAACAAAAAAAAATTATTTCATTAAAACAACGTATCAATGCAAATGTATTGGTACAAGATGGTGATAAACCATCTGAAGATCCAAATGAACTATTAAAACAAGTATTTTCTTTAATTCAAGAATTTCAAAAATTAAGTTATGCAATTCATGAAACTAATGCTTTAACAAAATTAAATGATGGCCGTTCTCTACTTGCTTTATTGTCTTTGCGTGATGAATTTGTAGAACAGCACAAAACCCTAACTGCAGCAATAAGTAATACATCTCGTGAATCTGATCGTTATAGTACGCGGGAAATAAAGTGGCATAAAGTTATTCCAGTTTCATCACTACAAAAACAAGCTGATGATATTAGTCTTAAATTACGTGATTTAAATGTGTTAATTCAGTCGAATAATTGGAAAATTGATTTGATTGAAGCCTAATAGTCCTTTAGATATAATCAAGTTGAACATACTGGGCGAGTACAAGATCCCTTACTTCCACAACATAGGATTGTAAATAAAGTGTAGTGGCTTGCAAAGCAAGTGGATAAGCTTAAAATTTTAAGTACAAATCAATCCATCACTTGGCATAATTCAAATCTTTGTGCGAACAAAGTTACACGTTACTTATAACTACCATGTACTGACAGTATGTTCACCTCAATTACTAAAAATAAAGAAATGAGCAAGCATCAGCTCAACTACATTTCTATTTTTAATTCAGTTCGGCTTTGTTGCATAAAGAGTTGAAAGATAGACTTTGAAAATTATTGTAAGCCCAAAATAGAAATGTCCGGTTTCTCCAAAGTAAAAATGTCCGCTTTTAGAATATGCACTTTTGCAATTTCCTTAGCGGACGGTTTGATATGTTGGTGTCTATGTCGGATAAAGAACTTAAACGATTGTCGATCTTGCAGGAAATCTGTGATCAACGCATAACTCAATCCCAAGCTGCTCAGCTACTGCATATTTCAGAACGTCAGATCAGACGCTTACTGCAAAAATACAAAGCTCAAGGTCCCACTGCATTAGCCCATGCCGGTCGTGGCCAAACCAGCAATTCTAAACTTCCTGAAGAGATCAGACTCAAGTGCCTCAATATTGTTTCAGATCAACTTTATGGTTTCGGACCCACTTTAGCGCATGAAAAGCTCACCACCGTGCATGGATTCGATCGTTCAGTAGAAACCCTGCGTTCCTGGATGATTGCAGCCGATTTATGGATTCCTCGCGCCAAGCGCCTGAAACGCCCGTATCAGCCTCGATATAACCGGGATTGTTATGGTGAACTGATCCAAATTGATGGCTCACATCATGACTGGTTTGAAGGACGTGCAGCTAAATGCTGTTTACTGGTGTTTATTGATGATGCCACAGGAAAATTGCAGCATTTACGCTTCTGTGAATCAGAATCAACCTTTGACTATATGATTTCAACACGCCTGTATGTTGAACAGCACGGTAAGCCCTTAGCGTTTTACAGCGATAAACATTCAGTGTTTAGGGTAAATCAAAGCAGTAAGAAAGACATCAGGATTACCCAGTTTGGACGCGTACTCAGTACCCTCAAAATCGATATCATCTTCGCTAACTCACCCCAGGCCAAAGGTCGTGTGGAACGAGCGAATAGAACACTTCAGGATCGTCTGATTAAGGAGATGCGCCTGGAAGGTATCAATTCGATTGCAGATGCGAATAAGTGGTTGCCCTGCTTTATTGAGCAATTTAATCGTAAATTTGCCAAGATGGCTTTTAATCCCAAGGATCTACACCGGACTGTCACTGAAACAGCCGAAGAGTTAGATGATGTTTTTACCTGGCGTGAACCACGCAGAGTGACGAAAAGCCTGACCATTACTTATGATAAATGTGTATATCTCTTGGAGAATACAGAAGAAAATCAGAGGTTGATCGGCAAGTATCTTGAATTTCTAGAATACCCGGATGGTACTGTGGCCATCATGCATGAAAGTCGGAAGATCAATTACAGCATCTTCGATAAATTAAGTCAGCTGAACCAGCGAGAGATTGTTGAGAATAAACTGTTGGGTGCTGTTCTGAATCATATCCAACAGCAGCATGAAGAACTGGAACAGCAAAACAAACGCAATCGTTCTCAAAAGATGCCAAGCAGACGTGCACAGAAAACAGCAATTCAACAGCGAAATCTGAATCCTGTGCTTGACTTGGAAATGTCCATATAGGACATTTCTATTTGGTTATTAGGTAGGACATTTCTACTTGGGAATAACACTAACATAACAGCATTCAAAAAAACATCTATATATCAATGCATTGTGATAAAATTAATGTAGCGCAAAAAACTAGAAAAGCCGACTTGAAAACAAGTCGGCTTTTTATGAGCAGTTTTAATACATTCCGCCGATAAAATCGGTTAAAAAATAATTAAATTTGATATTTCCCCAATATTCTCGGTCTTCCCCAGGCCAAAAATATCCCCAATTTCTGTGGATAAAATTTAGGCTATCCAGTCAAAATAAATTTAACAATAAAATTGAATATTTTAGAACTTTGTATGAAGGCAGTCCTGAGGAATTTAAAGTTGAAGCACCGCATAGGGTTTATGGAAAACTTGGTTCTAGTCCGATAATTAACTTAAAACTTGTTCCTGATTTTAATCCTAAAAGTAATTTTATTGAGTGAGTCTATTCAGAGATAAATCATTAGATTTTTAGAGTAGAACGACTTACTATTTTTTTATTTATCTTTTACATCTTACTCAAATATTTGCTTGCTTGGGGTAACCCTGTTCTTAGCCTTCTCTTAAGATAATTAATATAAATATGTCATCGAAAAATAGACTTTTCCAAATTAAAATTTATTTCACGGAAACAAGACTATTTAAGCTTAACAGAATTAAACATTTTATCTATATTTTATATATTGTTAGGTTAAGTTTTAAGTGCTACTTTAAGTCTGCGAATAAAAGAAACGCCTGTAAGACGAAGAAAATGACTGCAACATTAGCCCACTTAATCTTTTGATTAAGTGGGCTTTTAATTATTAAGAAAAAAGCAATACTTTGTTTTTTTGAGGGAGCTATTTTAATGTCCAGAATTGCTTTATTCTTTAGAAAAGAATGGATCAATATCATGAATGTTTTTTCTATGGAAGAGTTGAGGTCACTACTCGTGGCTACTACACAAGAGAATGAAAAGTTAAGGGAAGACAATCAAAGACTATTACTCATTGTCGCTGATGCTACTAAGCAAATAAAAGAGGCGAGCAATATGGCGGAAAAATATCAACGAATGTTTAATAATTTATCTGAATCTGTTGAAGCTAAATATGACAATGAATTCAGCATTGATAACATTCCAGGGCAGTAAAATCTATATTTGATTATTTTCCAACCAAGTCTTTAATAAATAATAACTTAAGGCAAACATCTCCATACACATTACTTATACTTACTATACTTTTCATTTAAATTTTTAATGATATAATTTAGTCATTCCAAGAACTTAACAATTAGAACAATGTAATGTGAATTAAAAAGCCTACTTGATTAGCAGCAATTAAGTAGGCTTTTTATTTTCATCAACAGTAAGTTAATCCACATACTAAAAAGGGGGGAATTTATGCTCCGATTGAACTGTACCGGGTTTGTCGGAGAGACAATATTCTGAGAGACTATCCCGATGACAAAATTAAAATATACCCCTGAAATCAGAGAAAGAGCGGTTCAATTATTGATTGAATCTGAAAAAGATTATCCATCGAATTGGGCTGCGATCACTGCTATTGCTCCCAAGATAGGTTGTACTCCTGAAACACTAAGTGTTTGGTATCAAAAATATTTAGATAAACAAAATCCAGTTAAAGTACAGCAGCTTTCAGACCAAGAACGTATCAAACAACTCGAACGCGAAAATAAAGAACTGCAACGCGCCAATGAGATTCTACGTAAAGCAGCCGCTTTTTTCGCCCAGGCGGAGCTCGACCGCCCACACAAATAATGGTGGATTTTATCCATAATAATAAAGAGCTGTACGGAGTCGAGGCGATTTGTAGAATTTTACCGATCGCACCTTCAACCTATTACCGGACTTTAGATCTCACAGTAAATCCAGAACATCGAGCGAAACGAGATTTACATGATGTGCATCATGCTGAGGAGATTAAGCGAATTTGGAAAGAAAGTTCAGGTCGATACGGTGTGCGTAAGGTCTGGCAACAACTGAAACGTGAAGGCTATGTGATTGCCCGTTGTACTGTGGTTCGATTGATGCAAAAGCTGGGTATACAGGGTGTTTGGCGGGGTAAGAACAAACAAACCACATGTAGTAGAGATGATCAAAAACGAGCACCTGACTTGGTGAAACGGAATTTTAGAGCTGATCAGCCTAATCACTTGTGGGTTGCTGACTTTACCTATATTCAAACTAATTCTGGCTGGGTGTATACCGCCTTTATGATTGATGTGTTCTCACGAGCCATTGTTGGATGGAAAGTATCTACACGAATGAATACCGATATGGTGCTCGATGCATTAGAGCAAGCATTGCAGGATCGAGGCATGCCAAAGAATGTGATTCATCATTCCGACAGAGGTGATGTGTGCTGAAAAAACAGGAGAAATTGTTACTTATGTTTGGGGTAAAAGAGATATAGCTATAGTCCAACGACTGAAGGAAAAGTTGAAACAGTTAGGTATTCACTATACCCGAATTTCAAGTAATCAATGGGATAGTTTTATCACTACATTTAAAGACTGTCAGCAAAGTATTGGTAAGTTTTTCACTATAGGTATTGAAGGAAATAATTGCAAAATAAGGCATCGGATTAGATGTATTAGTTCAGTATTGAGTGTGGCTTTAGCGAAATACGGATATTAATGCTTCTCGCAATATTTTAGCGGTAGGACATACCACTTTGTCTGTGGAGGGAAGATGCGGTAAAGGTCGCTCTGTGAAGCAGAAAGCATGCGAAATCCGTGAGGAAGTCGCCTAAGAGCTTTTGCTTTTAGAATCCCTGAGAAACATGTTTCGTAAAGAGTTAGTCGAAAGTGGGGGGAGTATGTCAGAAGTTTAATTTTATAAGCTATTGTAAAGATTCGGAAAGTTAATTATAGCATCCAGTTGCAGAGCCAATAGTGACTTCATTTAATCTCAGCATACTTTTTGAAAACTACCTAAATTTTTAAGGTTTATAAAAAATATTGTTCTTTTTTATACTATGGGGTACTATAGTATCAATGCTAGAAAATAAGGAGGTCTGATGCCTAATCAGGTCGAAGACAAAAAAAAGATTCTTCTACGCGTCAGAAAGATCAAAGGTCAGACACAAGCGATTGAAAAAGCGCTAGAAGACAATGTGGAATGTGGTGCGATTCTGCAACAAATATGCTCTGTGCGTGGTGCTATTAATGGTCTAATGAATGAGATGTTAGAGGTTCATTTAAAGGACACTTTAGTATCAGGTGAAACCACAGAACAACAACGAAAAGAAGAACTGGCTGAAATCGCCAAGATTCTAAAATCATATTTAAAATAGATCTGTATAAGGAATTATTCCATGAAGTCACGTGCTGCCGTTGCGTTTGGTCCTGGTCAACCTCTTCAAATTGTTGAAGTTGATGTTGCACCACCGAAGAAAGGTGAAGTATTAATTAAGATCTCCCATACCGGTGTGTGTCATACAGACGCATTTACTTTATCTGGCGATGATCCTGAAGGTGTTTTTCCGGCTATTCTCGGGCATGAAGGTGCTGGTGTTGTAGTTGAGGTTGGTGAAGGCGTGACTAGCGTCAAACCAGGTGATCATGTTATTCCACTTTACACTGCTGAATGTGGCGAGTGCGTATTCTGTAAATCTGGAAAATCGAACTTGTGTATTTCCGTTCGCGAAACTCAAGGTAGAGGGGTAATGCCAGATGGTACCACTCGTTTTTCCTACAATGGTCAACCGATTTATCACTATATGGGCTGCTCAACGTTCAGTGAATACACGGTAGTGGCAGAAGTATCATTGGCTAAAATCAATCCTGAAGCCAATCATGAACATGTATGCTTACTGGGTTGTGGGGTAACAACGGGTATCGGTGCAGTACACAACACGGCTAAAGTACAAGAAGGTGATAGTGTTGCGGTTTTTGGTTTAGGGGGTATTGGTCTGGCAGTCGTACAAGCCGCACGTCAAGCTAAAGCAGGACGTATTATTGTGGTTGACATGAATCCAGACAAATTTGCGCTGGCAAAAGAATTTGGTGCAACGGACTTCTTGAATCCTAAAGACTACGATAAACCAATCCAGCAAGTAATTGTCGAAATGACTGGCTGGGGTGTAGATCATTCATTTGAGTGTATTGGTAACGTGAATGTGATGCGTGCAGCCCTTGAAAGTGCACACCGTGGCTGGGGACAATCCGTAATTATTGGTGTAGCTGGCGCAGGTCAGGAAATCTCTACCCGTCCATTCCAACTGGTTACTGGTCGTAAATGGCTAGGTTCTGCCTTTGGTGGCGTAAAAGGTCGTACGCAACTTCCAGGAATGGTTGAAGATGCCATGAAAGGTAAAATTCAATTAGAACCATTTGTGACACATACGATGGGCTTGGATCAGATCAATGAAGCCTTTGATCTAATGCATGAAGGTAAGTCAATTCGTACTGTAATTCATTACGAATAATTGCGTCAGACCTTATGCTTTTCCATGCATGTGAATCATGATTGACATGCATGGAATCCTCTAAAACGGTACATTATCTGTAAACAGATTTATCTGTGTAGGCATCGTGTATAGGTTCAATAAACCTGCCTACATTTTAATTCTTTATCACTATTCTCTGTGGAGAATGTCAGACTCTTTGTTTACTCGATTTCTCATGAAGTCTTGCTCAACATAGGTAATTGATTATGGAAATAATTGAGAAACATGCTTCTTTTGGTGGATCGCAAGAAGTGTATCGCCATCAGTCAACAGCATTAAACTGTTCAATGAAATTCTCAATATATCTGCCACCTCATGACAAAGATGAGCGGTTGCCAGTTTTATATTGGTTATCAGGACTGACTTGCAACGAACAGAACTTTATTACTAAAGCCGGAGCACAAAAGTATGCGGCTGAACATAAAGTCATTATTGTTGCACCAGATACCAGCCCACGTGGAGAGGATGTACCAGATCATGCAGATTATGATTTAGGCCAAGGTGCAGGATTCTATGTGAATGCAACACAAGCACCCTGGTCACAGCATTTCAAAATGTATGATTATATTGTGGAAGAGCTCAGAAATCTGATTGACCTAAATTTTCCGACCAATCAAGTCCAAAGTATTATGGGTCATAGCATGGGTGGTCATGGTGCATTAGTCATTGGGTTAAAAAATCCTGAGCTGTATAAAAGTATTTCTGCTTTTGCACCAATTGTTGCACCTAGCCAAGTACCTTGGGGGAAAAAGGCTTTTACACACTACCTAGGTGAAACCGAAACTTTATGGAAAAGCTATGATGCGATTGAATTAATCAAAAACGCAGAAGTTCATTTACCTATTTTAGTCGATCAGGGAACAGCTGATGATTTTCTTGAAGAACAGTTAAGGCCTAAGCTTCTTAGTGATATTTGTTTGGAACAAGAATATCCTCTTACACTTAACCTAAGAGAAGGCTATGACCATAGCTATTACTTCATTGCGAGCTTTATAGAGAAACATATAGAGTTTCACAGCAAATTCCTAGCTAAATAACTTTCATAGATATGAGGATGTACAATATTGTTCTTGAATGCTTCTTGAGCAATATAATTTCCAGATGAAGAGATCAGCTTATAAATCTAAGGTAGAGTCAATTGGTCCTTATATAACTAAGATTGAATTTAATCATCTCATATCTTGATTTTTTGATTCAAATGTTAATGATATTAACTTGAATAAATTCATAGCATTATGTCGAAATAAAAACCTAAATTTTGGCTCAGCTATGGGATTTTTTTTAACTTTTATACAACAAAACTTTCTGACATGCATACATTAGCAATGTCAGAATCAGTTTGAATTCTAATCAATTGTGGAGTTTTAGTCATGCTTAAAACAGCTTTATATGTCCGCCTTGAAGCTAAACCAGGTAAAGAAGACGAAGTGGAAGCTTTCCTTAAAGCCGGTTTACCTATTGTAATGGAAGAACCTGCGACAGTTGCGTGGTTTGGCTTACGTCTTGGACCTACAACATTTGGTATTTTTGATGCATTTCCTGATGAGGCGGGGCGCCAAGCACATTTATCTGGCAAGGTTGCAGCTGCGTTGATGGCTCAGGCCGATGATCTATTTTCAGAGCCACCGTCTATTGAGAAAGTAGATGTTTTGGCGAGTAAACTACCAGGTTAAACCGACGCTTAAATGTATGAGTGTGCTGCCTGAAATTTTGAATGAAAGGCAGCACTTTATCGCTGTGAGGTTTGTCAGAGGCTTTTTATTCAAGTTGGGCTACTTTATTTATTGGCTTAATCTCATCATTTAAATGGGTCAATATCCAAAACAGGGCAGGGTAAATAAACGAATGCAACTATTTACATGCTTTATATTGAACCAATCTATCTAATTTACTGTCGCATTTGTACATCTGCTAAACCGTGCCAATCTGCTTTTAAAATATTCAATCATTGCTATTTTGTATGAGCCATTCACTGTTTTAGCCAATGCGTTCACGACCATGTCAATAGTCATACATGTTTATACCTTCCATCCAACAATCGCTCGTGAAAATACATCAATAATAAAAGTGGTATAGAACAAGCCTGAATGTGTTTAACCATCACTCAAGTCGCCAAGTTGAAATAATTTTTTATAAAAAATAGACGACTGGTCTATTTTTATGTATAGTTAGCAAATAGTGCATTCAAAAGCCGCAGTATTGTCCAATTTTTTAAAGTTTATTTGATGAATAACGGTGGTTTTTCAAATCAATTAACTGATTATCCTAGGATAAAAATATGCTGAATTTTAACTTTTATAATCCGACCCGCATTATTTTTGGTGGCGATACAATAGCTAAAATCAATGACTATGTGCCTACAGAAGCAAAAGTATTAATGTTGTTTGGCGGTGAAAGTGCACGTAAGAATGGTACTTTAGCTGAAGTGCGTGAAGGATTAGGTGCAAGAGAAATTCATGAATTTGGCGGAATTGAGCCGAATCCGAGTTATGAAACCCTCATGAAAGCTGTAGAGCTGATTCGAGAACAAAAGATTGATTTCTTGATGGCTGTCGGTGGTGGATCGGTAATTGATGGTACTAAATTTATTGCAGCAGCAGTCAATTATACAGGGGATACATGGGAGATTTTAGAAACCCATGGTACTAAAATTACTCAAGCTTTGCCTTTTGCGAGTGTACTCACCCTTCCGGCAACTGGTTCAGAAATGAATAGCGGTGGGGTAGTCACCAGAAAATCGACCCAAGCCAAATTGTCATTTAGCAGCCCCTTTGTTTTTCCGCAATTTTCCGTACTCGATCCGAATAAAACTTTTAGCTTGCCGACGCGCCAATTAGCAAATGGCGTAGTCGATGCATTTGTTCATGTCATGGAACAGTACTTAACTTACCCTGTCAATGCACAAGTACAAGATCGTTTTGCCGAAGGTCTATTGCAAACTCTGATTGAGATTGGACCGAAAATCTTGGACGATTCAGCAGATTATGACACGCGTGCGAATTTGATGTGGGCTGCTAGCATGGCACTGAATGGGCTAATTGGAGCTGGTGTACCACAAGATTGGTCAACCCATTTGATTGGGCATGAGCTCACGGCTTTACATGGTATTGATCATGCTCGTACCTTGGCCATTGTGTTGCCGGCCAATCTACAAGTGCGTCGTCAAGAGAAGCGAGAAAAATTACTACAGTATGCAGCTCAAGTCTGGCAGATTGTCGAAGGTGATGAAGAACAACGTATTGATACTGCTATTGCTCGTACTCGAGCCTTCTTTGAGCAACTTGGATTGCCGACTCGTCTTAGCGATTATGGACTGGGGGAGACAGATATTGAGATCATCATTACGCAACTTAAATCACATAATCTTACACAGCTAGGCGAACATAAAAATGTTTCATTAGAGCTCAGTCGCCAAATTCTCGAGATGAGCATCTAAGCTAAATGCGCGTATCTGGCATGCTCTGACCCTGTAACAATGCTCCTCAATCATGAAAATTATCGGAGAAATAACATGAAAATTTTAATCGTTTTAACCTCACATAATCAACTTGGCAATACTGGTAAGAAAACAGGTTTTTGGTTAGAGGAACTTGCTGCACCGTATTACACCTTTATTGACTCTGGTGCTGAAGTTACGCTGGCGTCGCCTCAAGGTGGGCAGCCACCACTAGATCCGAAAAGTAATTTAGCCGATGCTCAAACTGAAACCACTCATCGTTTTGAAGCAGATCCAACTGCAATGCAAGCATTAACACAGACGCATAAACTTAGCGAAATTTCTGTAGCTGATTATGATGCAGTGTTTTATCCAGGCGGGCATGGCCCATTGTGGGATTTAGCAGAAGATCCGATTTCAATTTCTCTGATTGAACAGGCGATTCAGTCTGGCAAACCTGTTGCAGCAGTGTGTCATGCCCCGGGTGTTCTTCGTCATGTGAAAGCGAGTAATGGAGCGCCTTTAGTTAGCGGTAAATTAGTGACTGGTTTCACCAATACTGAGGAGGCCGCTGTAGGTTTGACTGAAATTGTACCATTTTTAGTCGAAGACATGCTTAAACAAAACGGTGGTCATTATTCTAAAGTGGATGATTGGCAAGTATATGTTCAAGTAGATGGCTTGCTGGTTACTGGACAAAATCCAGCCTCTTCTGCTGCAACCGCTACAGCATTACTTCAATTGTTGAAATAAAGAGTAGCTAGTGTGTGTTGTGGTGCTTAGCAGTGAATAAAACTTCTGACTCTGAGCAACTGGCGCAATAAGCAAAATAACCCTCATTTAATGGTGAAGGGCCTGAGTGAATAGCTTTACTTCCTTTATTTTTCTATATACAGGAAGGAAGGGTATTTTTTTAATTTAGATCAATTAAGTCATGATGACTTGGATACAATGAAATGAAAGACAGCAAACTTTTTCAAAACTTAAGCTTAGGCCCTTATGTTTTGCGAAACCATATTGTATTGCCACCATTAACGCGGTCGCGCAGTACTCAGCCAGGGAATATTCCAAATGAATTAATGGCAACCTATTATCAACAGCGTGCCGGGGCAGGATTTATGGTCACCGAAGGTACGCAAATCGAGCCACGTGGTCAAGGCTATGCTTGGACTCCTGGTATTTACAGCCCTGAACAGATTGCTGGATGGCGTAAAGTGACGGAAGCAGTGCATGCTAAAGGAGGCATTATTTTTGCACAACTTTGGCATGTTGGGCGTGTTTCACATACATCTTTGCAACCCAATCATGCATCACCGGTCGCACCCTCGGCTATTAGGGCTGATAGTAACGTTAAAGTGTTTATTGAGACCGGGCCCAATGCAGGGGCCTTGGCTGATCCTTCAATGCCACGTGCTTTAAGCAATGCAGAAGTTAAAGAATTAGTGCAACTCTATGCTCAAGCAGCACGCAATGCCTTGGCTGCTGGTTTTGATGGGGTTGAAATTCATTGTGCAAATGGTTATTTGGTGAATCAATTTATCTCTGCACATAGTAACCACCGTGAAGATGAATATGGTGGATCACTAAACAATCGTTTGCGTTTTTTACGTGAAGTAGTAGAGGCAGTTGCTGAGGTGGTTGGTGCAGATCGTTTAGGAGTGCGTTTTGCCCCGCTATTTGAAAGTACAGAGGAAGATCGTGTTTACATAGGGTTGGTTGAAGATGATCCACATGTGACTTATATTGAAGCCATAAAAATACTTGAAGAAGTTGGGATTGCCTATTTATCGATTGCAGAAGCTGATTGGGATAATGCACCAGAACTTCCTCATGATTTTCGTAGAGATGTCAGAGACACTTTCAGTGGTCGGATTATTTATGCAGGTCGATATACGGCAGAAAGAGGGACTCGAATTTTAGAGGCAGGACTGGCCGATTTAATTGCATTTGGACGCCCATTTATTGCGAATCCAGATTTACCCGATCGCATCGCCAATGGCTGGCCATTGAATGCAGTAGATGCAAGCACTATGTATGGTGGGACGGAAAAAGGCTATATTGATTATCCAGCTTACGCAGATTAATCTCGACTAAGTGAGTTATTTTGCCAACCTTTGTGGTTGGCAAAATAAGGGCTTAGGATTGCTGTTGCCAGCACAATTTCTTGTTAAAACAAATTCTTAAAATTTTTTAGCTGTGTAATGAGCCAACCTGCCAGTGGGAAAGAAATCAGTTGCGTTACTGGCACAAATACTATGACTTCAATCAACACCATCATCGGGAAACTTTGATGCTGAGTAATTGGCTTTAATAAAGTGAGTACCAGTAATAGCGTGGGATATAAGCCTAAATATTCGACTAAAATACGAGTCATGAGGGCTTTAGAAGGAGAATTCATTGTGCGCTATACTCATGGATTGTAAATCGATCTAATAGCAATACATGAATAAGTAATCATTGGACTGCTATCATGAAAAGTTAATTATGTAGTTGATATTTAATTTTTATGAATCTTCACTTTTTAATAGAAATTTAGTTGCTCTCAGAGCTTGATGTAATGGTGTTTTATCTTTTTGCAACTTACTCAGTAATGCTGCACCTAACCACATTTGGTAAAGTACTTGTGCCAACGTCGAGGCCTCAGTATCTGCTTGGATAGACTGATCCTGTTTTCCCAAATCAATTAAAGCAGCAATCCGTTGGATTACATCATCGACGCCAGCGGACATAATGGAGCGCATATCTTCAGATAGATCGGCAACTTCTGCGGCAAGTTTCACAATTAAACAGCTATCCGCCCAACCACACTGTGTTTCAGGATCTTCTATCCATAAATTAAAATACTCAATCAGCTTTTGATAAGGGGATTTATCGCTACGCCATACATCATTTAAACGGACTTGGTAATTATCTACATAATGCTGTACCAATTCACATCCGAAAGCTTCCTTGGATTGGAAATAATGATAAAACGAGCCTTTAGGGATTTCACAGCTCTGTAAAATTTCCTGTAATCCTACGCCAGTAAAACCTTTATGCAAAATCAGGTCTGAACTGGTGTTAAGAATGTGTAAGCGCTTCGCTTCAGACTTTTTAATAGGAGTAGGCTTCATATTAATTATTTACTCTATTATAAAAAATAGACCAGTCGTATTGTTTTTTATTATAACTCATCTACAATGGATGTAAAGAAATTTTAATCATAATTTTTGATTATGAAGAGAAATACTTTTAAATAAAACATGGAGTTATATGTGTGAAAACAGTTATTAATCAACGCATCGTTTTAGCTAAACGGCCAGTGGGTGAGCCAAAACACAGCGATTTTCGTATTGAGCAAGTTGAGCTCAATGAACTTAAACAAGGCGAGATATTGTTAAAAACCATTTACTTGTCACTCGATCCTTATATGCGTGGTCGCATGAGTGATGCTCCTTCATATGCAGCACCGGTTGAAATTGGTGAAGTGATGGTCGGTGGAACAGTCAGTCAAGTGGTGGCCTCTAAAAACCCAAAATTCAAAGAAGGCGAGTGGGTTCTTTCAGGAAATGGCTGGCAGGGCTACGCAATTTCTAATGGGACTGCATGTCAAAGCTTAGGTATGCAACCTGAACATCCATCTTGGGCATTGGGTATTTTGGGAATGCCAGGATTTACTGCTTATATGGGGCTGTTGGACATTGGTCAGCCTAAAGCCGGTGAAACTTTAGTCGTTGCAGCTGCAACGGGACCTGTTGGTGCTACGGTTGGACAGATTGGCAAACTTAAAGGTTGTCGCGTGGTTGGCATCGCAGGTGAGCCTGAAAAATGCCGTTATGCTGTAGAAGAACTAGGCTTCGATGCTTGTATCAATCATCATGATGAAAATTTTGCAGAGCAATTACAACAAGCAGCTCCCAACGGTATTGATATTTATTATGAGAATGTGGGGGGTAAAGTGTTTGATGCGGTATGGCCATTGCTTAACTCTGCGGCACGTGTACCGGTGTGTGGTGTGGTTTCCCAGTATAACGCTACCGAGCAAGCACAAGGGCCAGACCGTTTACCGGGCTTTATTTCCACCCTTTTAAAAAAGCGTATTCGCATGCAAGGCTTTATTATTTTTGATGATTATGGCAGTCAGTATCCGGAATTCTATCAGCAAATGTCTGAATGGTTGAAAGACGGAAAAATCAAATATAAAGAGCATATGGTGCAAGGTTTAGATAACACGATCAATGCTTTCAATGGTATGTTGAAAGGCGAAAACTTTGGCAAAGTGGTTGTAAAAATCTAAAAAAATAGGAATTATCATGATCACACTACATCATTTAGATCAATCACGTTCTTTTCGCATTTTGTGGTTACTTGAAGAAATCAAGCAGCCCTATGAGCTGAAACGCTATTATCGTGACTCAAACACGCATTTGGCCCCTGACTCTTTAAAAACCATTCATCCTTTAGGGAAATCTCCAGTATTGGAATGGGATGGCAAAGTTATTGCAGAGTCAGGCGCAATCGTTGAGTTATTAATTCAGAAACTTGCGCCGGATTTAGCACCAGATATGGATGAACCTACCTATGTCGATTATCTACAGTGGATTCATTTCTCAGAAAGCTCTGCCATGCTGCCATTTTTGTTAAAAACGTTTAATGCGATAGAAACCAAGCAGGGCACGAAGTTGGTATTTCTAGAAAATTATACTCAAGTTGAGTTCGATAAAGTATTTGGCCATTTAAATGAATATTTAAAAGATAAAGAATTTCTAGTGGCAGACCGTTTAACCGGTGCTGACTTTATGATGGGCTTTGGACTACATGCTTTAGTTTATCATATGGGACAAGGTGGAAATTATCCCCATATCCAACGTTATGTAGCAGGTTTAAGCCAACTACCTAGCTGGCAAGCCGCAGTACAAATTGAACAAAATGGTGTGAAAAGTCAAAAATAGCAAGATTGTTTTTTTTTTAAGGCAATTGAGAAAAAGAATCGTCATTGACAAGTACATCTAGTTATAAAATAAGCTGACACTTTTTTAAAGTAAACGCCTAATGAATTTCATCGGGCGTTCTCTATTTTAAAGATAAGGAATTACCATTATTTATGACAAGTTTCGCCTATTCTTCCCCTTCAAATTCCTATCAAAAGAGTTTGAATATCTCGACGGTTACGTTGAAAGATATAATCAACTTTTGAAAAAAAGAAACGTGACTAACGCACAGCAAGATTAAATTATTCCTCGGGTTATTAAACAAGTAATCTATATCATTTTAATAACATAAAAACATATGCGTAAAAATCACGCTCCGTTTAACTGGCAATAGTTTTTGAACCCTTGTATAAAAGTTTAAACGAATCTAGCAAGTCTTTATTTAATGTTAATACTCATCCAGTATTGAGGTTTTTTATCTTTTCTTGCCTGTGATCTAGGTTGTAATACTCTAATTTCATACTCACCTGAAGCAGGTAAAATATAAATACCATTATCATCAAGCTCTGGAGAATATTCTCCAAGATTGATGGAGTCTTTTAATTGATTACCCCATAAGTAAGTTTCAACATTTCCTCCAGTCAACCTCACTTTTAACTTTTGCCCTTTTTTAGCATAAAATTTGTAGGAATCATACTTGTATCCATCTATCCTTCCGTAATAATTTGCAGAGTAAGCTTTTTTTGCAAACTTAACTACAACAGTCTTTCGTATATCATTGTTATCATTTGCAAGTACGGCAGGGCTAAGCATAGTTAAAGTTAGTGCCATAAAAGCACCAGCTAGTAATTTCGTATTCGCTATTTTCATAAGGTTACCTTAATTCTTGTATCGCCCCTGACATAGTAACATAAGTAATAAGTAACCATGAATCATGGAACAGAAATGTGAATAGTCACCAAAATTCTATACACACATGGCTTGGTTGCATAAATCTACCTCTTAAGGCTTATTCAGCAATATAATTCTCAGATGAATAAGCCTACACCTAAAATTTACCGTACAACAAATTGGTCATCTAATGTGGTTCCGTTAATTAGACCACTCAATTCAGTTTTATAAGTGATAAATCCGCTCTAAATATTTAAATTATGCTGCCATTACTTTTAGTAAATGTTGATCATAAAATTCATTCGGTGTTGCCTTATTCAAACTTGAATGAGGATGTATCATGTTATAAAAATCCAAATATTCAGCAATTGATTGTTTCGCTTGTTTAACCGTATCGTAAGCCTTCAAATAGACTTCCTCATGCTTCACGCTGCGCCATAAACGCTCAATCATCACATTATCCATTCATCGTCCTTGGTCTGTATTAAAGACTTCAGGACAACCATATTTCACAATTGCTTCTTGCAACGCATCTATGCAAAAGTCTGTTTCCATACTGATCGATACACGATGAGCCAGTACTTTACGACTATGCCAATCTATAATTGCACACAGATAGACAAAGCCTTTAGCCATAAGAATGTACGTGATATCTGTATACCAGACTTGATTAGAGTGATCTATGACCATGTTTTTCAAAAGATATGGGAAAATACGGTATGCAAGATTAGGCTTACTGGTATTGGGTTTTGGATACAAGGAATGTATTCCCATCAAGCGCATTAAATGTCGGACTTTACGCAGACCTATTTGATGTCCTTGACGCTGTAGCATATCTAGTATCATTCGACTGCCCATAAATGGGTAGTCGAGATGAATTTCATCGATCAGACGCATCAAACTCTAATCAGTTGATGAAATCTCTTTGGGCTTGTAATACAACGTACTGCGATTGATTTGAATCAATTGCGATTGTTGTCGTACCGAAAGTTGATGGGTCTTATCGATCATTTTTTGCCGCTCAGCTGCCCTATTTTTCTGAGCGCACCTTCTAAAAAATCAATTTGCAATGCCTGATGTCCTATCTTGGCATGTAAAGCTTTGAGGTCAATCTCTGGTTCTTGTTGTGCTGTTGGTCGTGAAAAAATATTGACTGATTGCTCAAGCAGTTGATTTTGCCAATCAATTATTTGGTTTTGATGTAAATCGAATTGAGTAGAAAGTTCAGCGAGTGTGTGGTCGCCTTTAATTGCTGCGAGAGCAACTTTAACTTTAAACTCTGCTGAATGATTACGACTTTTTCTTCGTGTCATGGTTGACTCCAAAAACAAGCATTTCCCATGCTCATTGGGGAGTAGATTATCACTTATAGGCGTGGTCTAAAATCCTAGACCCACATCACAACAAAGCTTATTTCTTTCCCTAGCTCAACCATGCCAAGTATAAACTTTAATAAAAAAGATTACTTTTCACTTATGAAAGAGACCTAATCGATATTCTATAAAAATGTTATAGTCATAAGGAAAGACTAATGTTTCTTGTTAAGGGAGCAGTCATAAATGGAAAATATACAAACTTTTATAATAATGAAGCCAAGAATAGACCAAGGATTGAATAGAGGTTAAGCGAGGGTAGGAGCAAATGAGAGAGAGTTATGATACGTATCATATTTTTAGTCTTATAGGGCAGCACGCTGAATTAGAACCCATTCTAAATGCAATTTCTGGGTGGCTTGAATCCCATATTCCAGATGCCTTAGTTACGATCATGCTTTATTCTGAACATGACCAAACTTTAAAGCTTATCAGTGGTAAACAACATTTCTCAAATCAATACTGTAAAGCCGTCAATAATTTAAAAATTGGTCCTCAGCGCGGTGCTTGTGGAACAGCTGCATTTTTACGTAAGTTGGTCATTAGTCAGGATCTGATGGAAGATCCGAATTGGGCAGCTTATCGTGCATTAGTAAAGGCAGAGCAGCTTTCAAGTTGCTGGTCTATGCCTATTATTAATGCAAGAAATATTTTATATGGAACTTTTGGGACTTATTACCGAACTCCCAAAAAACCGACGAAACATAATATTCGTCTTTTAGAACAGGCCGCCTCTTTAGTTGCATTAGCGATTGAGCTTGATGATGAACGCCAACAAAAAATAGCCATAAATGAAAAATATAGTTCTTTTTACAATTATCATCCAGATGTAATTCTTGAACTTGATCTGCAAGGATACGTTCTTAATACCAATATTGCTTGTCGTGAAATTACGGGTTTTTCACAAGAGCAAATACAGGGGAAACACTATTGGACATTAATACCAGATGAATATCATGAATTAGTTGATGCTGCATTTAAATCTGCTCTACTGGGGAAATCTCAACATTATGAAATTCCCGTTTACAATGTGATAGAGAAAATTATATGGCTTGATATTATCAATTTACCAATAATTCAAAATCAAAAGGTTACAGGTGTATTTACGATAGCACGTGACATTAGTGTAAATCGGAAAAATAAGGAGAGCTTACGTCTTTTAAAGCGTGGAGTTGATGCAAGTCCGAGTGGGATGTTTATCACGGATGCCTCTGAAAACATGGTGATCAGCTTTGTTAATCCTGCTTTTCTTAAACAAGTTGGTTATACAGAAGAGGAAGTCATAGGTCGTAATTATAATTTTTTACAGGGCCGAGATACTAATCTAGAGCAGCTTGCTTTGTTTAAGCAAGCGGTAAAGGAGCAGAAAGATGTTCAGATAACGTTAAAAAATTATTGTAGGGATGGGAGCTGGTTCTGGAATAGATTAATGTTGGGGCCAATTTTGGATCAAGATGGCAAATGTACTCATTTTCTTGGAATTCAGGAAGACATTACTCAGCAACGTATCCATGAAGAATATATTGAATATCAAAATACTCACGATCAATTAACAGGCTTACTGAATCAAATAAATTTTGAAAAAGTCCTAGAGCAAACTTTCGAAAAACAAAAGCTTCTAACTTTACTTTATATTGATCTTGATGACTTTAGTTCGATGAATGATAGTTTAGGTTACTACGTTGGTAATAAAGTTATTAAAAATATAGCGAGCCGACTAAAAGATTTTTTAAAACCTGATGAGGTTTTGAGTAGGTATGCCGAAGATGAATTTGTATTATTGATCAAAGGCCAACATGATCATAAAAAAATAACCACAAGAGCTGCAAACATTCTTGATTTGATTTCAGAGCCGTTTCAAGTCGATGACCATACACTCCATCTAAGCGCAAGTATAGGTATCGTCATAAATAACAGTTTTATACAATGTGCTTCAGAGCTTTTATATCGGTCTACTTTGGCTATGAGAGAAGCAAAGAGACAAGGCCGTAATACTTGGCATTGTTATGAAGAAAGCAATAAAATTTCACCCAATTTAGATTATGCTCATCTGCGTTTAGAACTTATGGAAGCAGTAAAAAAGAAGCAGTTTACACTATTCTATCAACCGTTAATCAAACCATTAACAGGCGTGGTTCAGGGAGTAGAAGCGCTGATTCGTTGGTATCATCCCGAACGGGGTTATATTTTTCCAGATTTTTTTATTCCTTTAGCTGAAAGAACAGGACAAATTGTAAATATTGGACAGTGGGTTTTAGAAACAGCATGTTTAGATATCGCTAAATGGAATAAGGCGCATGATAGTCAGCTCACAGTTTCAGTTAATATTTCTCCTTTGCAGTTTGGACGTGCTGGATTTCTTGAGGAACTCCAAAAAGCGCTAAAAATAAGTCAATTACCAGCTGAGCTGCTTAAAATTGAAATTACCGAAGGCGTTATTATTAGTGGTGCGGACAGGGCAATTGAAATTCTA
Organism: Acinetobacter sp. 1294596; assembly: GCF_000582925.1. NCBI lineage: Bacteria > Pseudomonadati > Pseudomonadota > Gammaproteobacteria > Moraxellales > Moraxellaceae > Acinetobacter > Acinetobacter sp. 1294596. The sequence goes on from NZ_JFCC01000017.1 coordinate 20,602, forward strand.
AAATCAATTCGTGCTTTAGGAGTGCATGTGGTCATTGATGACTTCGGCACTGGTTATTCGAGCCTTAGCTATCTACGACTACTACCGATTACTCAAATCAAACTGGATCGAAGTTTTATTGTGAATCTGACAATTAGTGTTCAAGATGCTGCAATTGTTCGGTCGATAATTTTTCTAGCCCATCAGCTGAATTTAGAGGTCGTAGCGGAAGGTGTTGAAACACTAGAACAAGCTAGTCTGCTCTATCAACAAGATTGTGATTTATTTCAAGGCTATTTTTATGCACGGCCTGCCCCAATAAGTGACTTGAATTCGAAATTTTTGCCGTTGGAAAGTTTAAGTTAACGTAATTAATCTTTGTAAATTGTAATAAAAATCTAATTGTAACTTTAATTCTATGTTAAAAGTGTAATAGAACTAATAAATTGTGGCTAATTAATTAAAAATGGAAATATTTAAAATTAATTTAAATTTAAGAAAATTAATACTTTTTTTAGCGATTTTTTCGGTATTAAGTCTTTTTATTATTAGCTCAGTAATTAGCTATTATATAGTAAGAAATCAGCTTATAAATAATTCATTAGCACTTAATTCCGAACACGCAAACAAGATTGCAATAATTATAGATAATCACTTTAAGAATATACTGATCGAACTTGGATACAGCGCAAAGATTTTAGGGAAAAAATTTGATGATAATGAGATCCGAGAAACAGAAGTACAGAGATTAAAAATGCAATCTGATTACTACAATAGCGTGGTTGTCAGTGATTCAGAGGGTAGATTGATTAATTATTCACCAAATATATTGAATATTGATAAAAATAAAGTACAAACTACGTTAGGAATTAGTAATTCAATAAAGGAAAAAAAACCATATATATCATCGCCATATCTTTCTGTTAAAAAGAATATGATTGTTTTTATTTCATATCCGATATTCGATGAAAAAAAGCGCTACAGAGGGTTTGTTGGATCTGCGATATATTTAAAAGAAAAAAATGTAATTAATCAACTTTTATCAACGAATGAAACATATCGAAAAAGTTACATGTATGTAATTGATAAAAATGATAAAATTATATTTCATCCTGATCATGAAAGAATCGGTGAGATAATCAAAAATAACACTGGTTTAGATTATATAAAAAAACAAAATTCAGGGAAAATTCGTCTTATCAACAGTAGAGGTGTTGATAATCTTGCTGGATTCTCACATGTAAAAACGACGAATTGGATAATTGTCTCCCAGCAACCCACAAAGCAATTATTAAAACAAGCGAATTCGATTATTTATAAAGTATCAGCGGGAATCTTTATATTTTATTTACTAATTTTTTATGTTGTTTGGAAGTGTTCTTTTTTTATAGCATCTCCTCTGCATAAGCTTGCAAATATGGCAAGCTCTTTATATCAGCCTGAAGCAAGTAGGGAAATTAAAAATATTAACCCATGGTATTATGAAATCGTTAAATTTAAACGTGCTCTTTTATTGAGTGTTCATCACTTTTCAAAAAAAATGACTGAGATGGATTATTTCATTAATACGGATCCTCTTACTGGTTTGATGAATCGTAGAGGGATGCATTTGTCTATAGATCAGAAAATAGCTTTGAAAATCCCCTTTTCAATATTATTAATAGATATAGATTTCTTCAAGAGAGTAAATGATACATATGGACATGCTGAAGGTGATTTAGTACTGAAAAATATTGCAGAAATGATGCAAAAGAACTTTCGGAAAGATGATGTTTGTTGTCGCTATGGTGGTGAAGAATTTATTGTTATTGTACCTGATGTTAGCCAGCAAGACGTTTATGAAAGTGCTGAAAGATTTAGAAGAGAAGTGGAAGCGCAATCGATAGAAAAGGTTGGATCGATTACAGTCTCTATAGGTATCGCTTCTTGGCCTGAAGCTTCTGAAGATATTTCAGAAGTATTTATTCTGGCTGATAAGAATCTTTATGAGGCTAAAAACAGTGGACGAAACTGTGTAAGATTATAATTTATATGATTTTATTGAGAAAGTATTTCACCGTTAAATCTACTCTAAGTTGGTCAGATTTAGTAGTAACTTGGGTATGAGGTCTACTAATAATTGGATGAATTTTATACTGCATTTTTTACAAGATAAAAAAAAGCCTATAATCCGCCTATATTTTAATTTAGTGCGTCGTATTTCATATTACACGGGGGCATGGAAAAGATTATTGTTTCGGCAGTTTTAGGTTTTTTTTGGTATCCGCCATGGATCAAGTTGAAGCAAAATGACACAAAGAGCATTATGAGCAAAACATAAACGGCGCATCAATGATTCATCTAAAGGATATGCCACAACACTTGGTTGATGGAGGGCTTATTTCATTCGTGACCAGCGCCGTAAGATTCACAACATCGAAACCAATTTAAATGGTGATTAATCATGTCATGTAAATCATGTGAAGAACGTCGACAGAAACTAAAGGCAATGTATGAGCAGTCGATAGAATCCATCACAAAAGTAATTACTTACCTTACCAACAAAGGTGGTAAAACAGAACAATCACCTGCAAGTGCAGACGAACCTGAACAACGAATTATTGTTAACACTCGAAGAGCAGGAAGAGCCAAACAGCCATGAGTATATGAATCAGTAACCATGCCAAAGCTACAACGATTGCAGAGCAGACTTGATGCCATATACTAGACTTGCCAGCATTCCCGCCTTATTACCACACAACTAGAACTAGAGCATATTGTTAATGTTGCTTAGAGTGTTACCGATGATGAATCTAACCTGCAATCGTTGTGTCCGCCGTGCCACAAAGATAAAACCTTAAAGGAGAGTTGGCAGTGAGTCATGAAGAACTACTAGAGCAAATTGAATCAGCGGCTAACTTTGTGCGAGGTATACAGTTTGATCAACGCTTGCTAAACGATGCTCGAGAAGCTTTACGAGAACGTGTGATGGAACTAGATGATTTTGTGGATAATTATTCCAATGAAAATGCATCAAAATGGTGCATAAAAACCAGCAGGCAGGGGGGCGGTCAAAAGTTCAAAACCTTTTGCCCTCGGACTCCCCCACTGACGTATAAAAAATTTTCCATTTCGCAAATATGTTAAAGGAGTGCATATGGCTTTAACAGCAAAAAAAGAAGGCATTTGCCCAAGCTAGAGCTGATGGCTCTTTTAGATTTGTCCCACCGAGCAACTTTCCAAAAAAAATTATTTAACTCCGGTAGTAGAAGCAGGTGTGGTTGAACGCATTCTTTCTGATAAGCCTTAGAGTCCTAAGCAAAAATACAAAGTAAAAATTGAGTTATAATGGGGTTAAGGTGATTATTTGTACTATAAGAAAATAATTAAAATGATATAAAATTGTAATTATTTTCAAATATAGAGTTCTGCTATAATGCCCTACTCCATTTCAAATCCGTGCATTGGGATGTGAACAAGATTTATAAGTGATTCAATACACTAAATCTGATGTGGGTCAAAATTGGGTCAATGAATTTTTTTATTCAATGAAATGTCTTAAGAATTAATGTTTTGGGTTTTGAGTTCAATTGACGCCACCTCAATTGGTGGAACGCCATTTTGGCGAATTAACATTTGCAATGCTGAAACAATATCTACAAAAAAATCATTCAACTTAATGGGGGAGTAACTCAATAAACCCATATCTTAAACTCTTCGCTACGACGGTATTGTTATTTCTTTAACGATCATTACAAAATTAAAAATTATTATTTCTTTTTTACTGGTGATGTAGTTATAAGTTGACTAAAAGGCTATTCACTACATCTTCTAGGAGAGTTTTATTTGAAATGTTTTTGTTTAGGGTGCGTAAATCGTAGTAACCAGCTAAAAAACTTTGAGCCATTTCAAGGGCTGAAGCTTTGATATTGAATTCCCTATGTACTTGTCCCTCGATGAATAGTGCGATGAAAGATTTCTCTAAACGTTGTCGATATTATTTATTCAGACTTGCGATGACCGGCTATTTATCTCCTATTTCTAAATCGCAGAATAAGACTATTGCTTCGTGCTTTTCTGATTGTGAAAGATCCTCGACAATCTCCCAAAGCAAGAGGTGTCATAATCGAGCGATACTGAGAAATAGTTTTTTAATTTAATAGTTTTAATTCGATAGCAAATTTTTCTCTTACGAAATAATCGGGCTAAAAGCCCGATTTATATATTTCTCAAAGAAAGTATATTGGAACTTGAAATAATAATTTTTCGTAGCTTAAAATTTAAAAGAGTATGTCGTAAAAAATCTATTCTCTGTGTAATCACCTTGAATATCATTTTTATAATTCAAATTCAGCCACTGAAAACCTAACCCTTTTAATTTACCCTCAGTAATTCTATAGTTCGCAATAAAATCAAACTCACTTTCGTCATATCCTTTTTGGCCATTAATTGCATAGTTTTGTCCATCAACATAGCGTGCCAATAGGTTTAAACCTGGAACTAACCAACTGGCATCATGATTAAAAGTGAAATGATAGGAAAGTTCATTTGCTTTATTAAAAGTTCCCTGAGTCCAATTGACATAACTTAAAACTGGAACAGCACCATCTAACATCGGGAAATTACTCTTCCCTTGAATTTTTTGGAGACCTAAACCAATAGTATTTGGCCCATAACCAAATTCTTGCATCAAGCCAAAGTACTGGTTATCAATATAACCAAGTAGTTCATCACCTGTTTCTTCTGTATAATAATACCTAAATTTAGTATTCAACCGAAATTGGTCAATACTATTTTTATAGTCTAGACCGATAGAATATTGATTATATAAATCTTCTAATTCACTCACAAAGATTTGAGTCTGTAATTTACGATCAAAAGCTTTATGCTTTAAATCAATATAAGTTAAGCCATCAGATTCTTTTTTATTGACAGAAAGTTTTCTAAACTCTTCTTCATTTCGTGGCGAGTATTTATCTAAATAGCCCACATCCAGTTTTACCTGCTCATTCAACTGGCCTGAATATAATAAACCTTGATAAATTGTAATCAATTGTCGACTGTAATCTGTTGTTGCGAGAGGCGTGTCTACCCATTGTTCCCCCAACTTAACTGATGCTGCTTATACTTCGCTCCAATCGAACCTGCAATTTTATTGTAATTTGAAGCCTGCTCCTTTGTAACAGGATCAAACGGTAAAATCATATCATTGAGATGCTTATCATCACTTAAACGTTGCGCGTATTGAACGGAACCTGTAAACGTTAAAGCAAAATCTTGTGTTAGTTCATGCTCCCCCTTGGCACGGGCGATAATGCCTTGACTCCAACTCCCGACTGAGGGTTTGGTAGCGTCATCAAAATCCCGATCTGCGTATAAGTTTTTTAACGTGACATCAATGCTCATCTCTTTTGCATAGGCGCAGTTCACCACTGCTGCCATTGCTATAAGCAATGGCACAGCCATTATGTTTCTCTTCATGTTTTAATCCATTAAATTATTGAATATTTTTAATTGTCCTAAAACCGACATGGCTAATGCCTAAATCGATTTCTTGTGAGTGTCTAGCAGCGGCTCGGTAACGCATACAGTAATTTGATGCGCACAGGAAAGAGCCACCTTTGATGGTATAAAAGTTAAAAGCGGGATTATCTTGATGATGCTCAAGTTGATTCATTCCCATGTGATCATCATGCGTTCCAGTAAATGGACTTTTGGTGTATTCCCAGACATTGCCAATCATATCGTAGAGACCAAAGCCGTTTGCTGCAAAACATCCCACAGGTGCAACATCTCGGTAACCATCTTTATTCTCATTGTGGTAAGGAAATTCCCCTTGCCAAACATTGGCATCCACATGTTTTAAATCTGCGCTTACATCTCGCTCATGGCTAAAGCCTTTTGCGGCATATTCCCATTGTTCTTCTGTCGCAAGATCTCGATCTAGCCAGTCTGCATATGCCATTGCATCTTTTAAAGTGATCATTCGTACAGGTTGATTGGGCTCAATTTTACGATGGCTATTCGGCCCCCAAGGTTGTTTCCAATTCGCTCCTTTCATCAATGACCACCAAGCTAACTCCTTGACTGGTTTTTGGGGTTCAGTAAATACTGCTGCTTCTCCCTGTTTTTCTGCTTCAGTTACATAGGCAGTGGCATCAACAAAGCTTTGAAATTGAGCATTAGTCACTTCAGTTGCATCTATCCAAAAATCTGTAACTGTTCTTTCACTTTTGTAAAGTGCTTTCTCTTCTCGGTAGCTTTGATTGTTCCCAATATTGAAGGTTCCACCCTGAATTTTGACCATGCCCGCTTCAGGTTTCTTTTGCCAGTTTTGTGGTAAACCTGAATACTGTTTACATTTATTCCTATCCCCTAAGTTCAGTTCAGTTTTTTGCTGCTTAATTTCTGGCGTGGAGGGGAGACCACATGCACTTAAACCGATTAAACCGAATAAGATAGTAGCGTGAATAAACTTCATATTTTAATTCCTACTTCCTTGAGAGAAGTATTTCCACATTATTTGCTTTGGTTTATCTAAAAGACTATCTTTTTAATAAGCAAAATTTTTCCTAACATGTTAATACTTCTAAGAATTAAACTATTATTACTTGCCTAGATTTTTCAAAAAAACTGGCTGAATACATTGATCATAAAAACAATTCATTTGACCGTATTTGTAGCGAACTGGAGCCTCCACAACCCCTACACGTTGAGCATACTCAGCCCAATCTTGAGCAAGTTCTTGGGTCTTACTTGGATTTTTAGATGCTAAATTAATGCGATAAGACGGATCTAATTTTCGATTGTAGAGTTCCCATTCTCCTGTACCATAAGGAGGGACTTGAAATTGAACAGCCAATCACCTTTGTATAAGGCGCGACGGGTATTAAATTCCCAACCTAAAGTACGTTCTGGTAAAGCTTTACCTTTAAATAGGGGAAGAAAAGAACGTCCTTCCATTTTTAATAAAGGTTGTCCATTGCGTGTATCTGGTCGTGTAGCACCTGTAAGTTCTAAAATAGTGGGAACAAAGTCGATGACGTGAATGGTTTCGGAATTAATTTGACCTGCCTTTATTTGAGTTGGATAACGAATAATTGCAGGCACGTGAATTCCGCCATTTGACAAAATACTTTTGAAATAAGGCAATGGCGTAGAGGCAACTTGTGCCCATTGTGGACCTAAAGTCACATATGACCCTTTTTTCCCCATGTTCTGAGGACTATTGTCAAATGTCGCATCGACCCATTCACGAATACCATTTTTATCTTCAGTTGTGCCTAATGATTCTGGTGTAGCAGACTCCGCACCATTGTCAGACATAAATAAAATTAGCGTATTATCTAGTTCACCAGTCTGTTTTAAATAGTTAACCACACGACCGATATTGTGATCCATGTTGTCAATCATGGCTGCATAGATTTGCATGGTTTTGGTTTGATCTTTTTTCTGCGCCTCGGTTAACTTATCCCAAGCAGGGAAGACATCCATGAGCGGATTATTAACTTTTGTTCCCTTTGGCATAATGCCTAATTTGATCATACGCTCTAAGCGGGCTTGACGAACTTTTTCATAACCTTCTTTATAATATCCGTCATATTTCTTTAAGTATTGATCTGGAGCTTGCAAAGGCCAGTGTGGCGCGGTGAACGCCAAATATCCAAAGAATGGCTGATCTTTTTTACGGTCATTTTCTAAGTAAGCAAGCATTTTACTGGTAAAGAAATCACTCGAATAAAAGTCTTTAGGCAAGGTTACATCTTTACCATCTTCTAAATATCGAGCTTTATAATTTCCTGGGAACATTTGGCTTGCATCCATATGTGCAGCGCCACCAGGCATGAGCGTAAATGAGCGATCAAAACCACGTGCTTTTGCGTTGCTCTCTTCTGTTGCACCCAAATGCCACTTACCTGTGACAAAAGAAGCATAGCCTTGAGGCTTTAATATCTCAGCTAAGGTTATCACTCGATTATTTAAACGGCCTTCATACCCCGGTTTGCCTTTCTGTTCGGGCTGTAAAAACTCAGCCATGCTGCCCAGACCAGCTTGATGGCTATCATTTCCTGTCAATAACATAGAGCGTGTGACTGAGCAGGTTGGACCTGCATGAAAGTTACTGAGTACGGCACCTTCTTTGGCTAATTTTTTTAGATTTGGTGTAGAAATTTCGCCACCAAATGGTTGTATGTCCGAAAATCCCAAGTCATCAGCCACAATGACCAAGACATTTGGCTGTTTAGCAGGAGCAGCCCGAGTGGATAAATTGCAGAGTAGCGTGGGTAAAAATAACGCTACTAGAGCGAGCTTTTGAGTAACCATAACGAATCCTTGATAGTGGTTAGTGTTATTATTCAGTGATCTAGCTGATTATGCTGAGGTGGACCTTGATTAGACGCTTGCGCGACGACGATCGATCTCTGTCGGTGGTGCTTGATTGAGTTCTTTGACCAATTCAAAATTAAATATGATGTGTTTAAAGGGTTTATCTATATTGAATTTTGACATTTCTGCTGGATCAACAACATCGGTTGCCGTTGCAACTAATCCATCACGTGTTGCAAACGCAAAGTCATCCCAAAGGTATTGATCACCCTCAATGTTAAATTGGGTAGTGAGTTTGCGATAACCTGGAGCCGAGACAAAATAATGAACGTGAGAAGGGCGATTACCATGACGGCCCAAGAGGTTGAGAACAGCTTGCGTGGTGCCTGCAGGCGGACAGCCATAGCCTACGGGCATGGTGGTTAAAGCCGTATATTTACCATCTGCATCGGTAAAAATGGTACGGCGCAGGTTGAACTCGGATTGTGATTTATCAAAGAATGAATAATTGCCTAAACCATTAGCATGCCAAATTTCAACTTTCGCATTGGGAATAATATTGCCATTCGTATCCGTGACGAGACCTTCTATCACTAAGCTATCGACTTGGTCTGACTCAGAACCATCATCCATGCGGGTAAAGCCGACTGATTCAGGCGCTCCTGCAACATAAAGCGGTCCTTCGATGGTACGGGGTGTTCCACCAGTAATACCTGCTTTAGCATCAGCTTCGTCAGCACGAAGATCAAGATAATGCTCAAGACCTAAGCCAGCAGCCAAAAGACCAAGTTCGTTAGCTTGACCTGCGTCAGTGAAGTATTCTAAGCCTTTCCACAATTCAGTTTGAGAAATGTCTAAGTCTTCAATGGCTTGGAAAAGGTCACCTACTAAACGCACAACAATTTGCTGGATACGTGTATCGACAGGGTTAGTCGCTGTATCAACATTCATTTTTTTCACAAGCGTATCAATTTGTTGTCGGTTCATCATGATCATCCTTTGATTGATGAGAAATAGATTCGAATGATCTGGAACGGACATGTAACAAATCATTCGAAAAGTGAAGAACTCATAAAAGATGAGTTCGCATTTGTTGACTTAACATCAGATTGAAAAATTTAGCTATTTAAAACTGCGTAATGTTTATGCAGTTTTTAAGCCCTGCTTAAATATGTCTAAATAAAGCAGAACGTGCTTGATTAGAGGCACCATCCGCTGCACTTAAGAAACGCTCAGTATGAATATCTTTTTCAAAGAGACGGCTTTGCATCAGCGTTGAAATAGCAGCATCAATCATCGGTGGTGGACCACATAAATAGGCTTTATGGCCACTGCATTTATTTTCAAAATAATCTGCGACTGCTTCATGTACAAAACCTGTGAATCCTGTCCATTGATCTTCTGTTTTGGGCGCATTCAGTGCAGGAATATAGCGGAAGTTTGGATAGTCTTTGACTAAGGTCTCAAACACTTCACGGTTATAGAGTTCAGAAACATCACGCGCGCCTTGGAAAAGATAGATAGTACGTGTATCACCTTGTTCTAAAAGGTCCAAAATCATGGATTGGGGACTGGATAGACCAGAACCACCGGCAATAAAGATGGCATCTTTTTCATCGGATTTACGCACAAAGAACTGTCCATAAGGCCCAGAAACTTGGAGTTCATCACCCGCTTGCAAAGTTTCGTGTACATACGTGGTGGCTGTACCGCCTAGTACTTGGCGAATATGCAATTCAATAATGCCTTCTTCACTCGGCGGATTCGCAATTGAAAATGCACGTGTCCCTTCAATATTTGGCAATTGAAGATTGATGTATTGCCCAGCCTGAAATTCCATTGGACGGTCAATCTGCAAACGTACGCCTTTAATGGTGGGTGAAAGCTGTTTGATCTCTAAAACTTTGGCTTGATAGTCTTGGACTAAATAACCTAAGAAATCCTCGTCTTCATCAACATCGGCTTCAATCACCATGTCAGATTCTGGCTTACAGCAGCAAGCAAGGACTTTATTTTCTTCACGTTCTATATCCATCAACGCAAAAGGAGACGCTTCACCGACATCATAAAAACCGTCAGTGACCTGAACTTTACAGGTGCCACAGGTACCATGACCACAGGCAAAGGGTAGCCAAACCCCTTGACGTAAAGCGGCATCTAAAATGGTTTGATCTTCTTCCACCTCAATGGTCATGCCGACAGGTTCAATCGTGACTTGATAACTCATGATCGTTCTCCCTTAGACATGTGTGCCATTGTAGCCATCTAAACTGGGTGTCACAAAACGCAGTAGCGATTTATGATCAAAGTTTAAATCAGCCAAACTTTTAGAAAAATCGATATCTGTTAAGCATTCACGATTCAGGGTGAACTGTACTTTTGACCAATCGATATGTTCAAAGTCTGGGTGTTGATTGAAACCTGCTTGAATTTGCTGATCAATCAGGTCTTGTAAACTTTGCTGTGGTGAAACGACAAAAGCATGTGCGGCACAAAACAGCGTGTGATGATCCCATCCCACATAAAGCAACATGTTGTCGCCATAATTTTTTTGTGCATCACGTGCATCAAATTCATAGTTTTTTTGAATCGCTTGTACTGGCATGAGAAAACTCCTAAATTCCTTGTGTGAAGCCATCTTGAAATTTTGATCCATGAGATGACTTCTAATCCTTTTTACTTATGCAACGTGACCTTTCCATTTTCTCCAGCGTTCTTGGTCTGGAGAGCCTTCAATATCCATATTGTCTGCGCCGACATTGAAGTTGTAATAGTCACGTAAAATGCTTTCTAAATCAGGACCACCACAGTTGCCTTGTAAAATTTGGTTCACTGGCAACCACGCTTGAATATATTTTTCAGGTTCACGTTCAAAAATGTCATGACAGCCGTCTGAGCAGGTATGGTAACGCTCGCCTTTATAAATACTGTCACGGTAACTGAACATGGTTGCGTCGCCATCCATTTCAGTAAAGGTCATTGGAATTTGACAGATTTGGCACAGTTGCGGTAAGCCATTGCTATAGAAGCGTTTACCTTCAGCTTCTAACTTACGCGCCAATTCCCATTTCGGACGGTAATATTTATCGAAGGTGTCAGGATATTTCTCAGATAACCAATCCATTTCTTCATCGGTTGGAATCCATGTATGGAAACCAGCAGCATGACCGAAGTTATAGAAAATCCACCATGCTTGATGTGAAATATGCTCTTTTTCTTTCACAATCACGTCGGAATATTTCGGCATACGAATACCGTAACGGCTGAGGTCTTTAAACAATGCGCCGCCCGCTTCTTCGAAATAGGTTTCCCATGCTTCTTTCCAAGACATCACTTTGTTTGGCAGCATGTAATCCATCATCATGCCGACAATAGACAGCAGACGAGTACCACGCCAGAACCATTTATCAATCCATTCCTGAACAATCGGCACGTTATCTTCATGTTGTTCCAATAGGAATTTGACAATTTCCAAACCTAAGGTCATGTGACGTGCTTCATCCGACTGCGCACTAAAACCGAAGGTCACGGTCGCCATATCGCCGTTATATGCTGCACCTGACATGAATGGCACAAACAATAAATTGGTCAGAACATATTCAAAAGAGAAGCTAATCGCCAATAAGAATTCGAATGGGCCTGCTGAACGCGCATCTTCAAAGAATGATTTTGGTACGGAGAGATACCAAACACGGTCATGCATGTGCGCCCAGTCCTGGAAGCCATCAAAGAACTTGTTGTAATGGCTCATGGCATGAATTTGCGTTTGGACATGACGCAGTTCATCAATCGATTGCATTTGCGATGCGATACGTGCACCGATCCCGCCAAATTGGCGACCCACATGTGCATAACCTTGATACGCCTGATATTCCAGTGGTGTAACGGCGGTTAAAAACAGTTTAATGGCATTGAGGTAGCGTTCATTACTGACATTCATCTGACCATTGTTTTGAGAAAATGCATCAAAAATGGCATACAGTTTTTTCTCTTTTTCTGACTGATATTTCCAGTATGAATCCATGGTTAAGCGGAATGGGTCTTCCCATTTTGACCAATCGGTAATTTTAATTCCTTCAAACTCTTCGTAAGGAAAAGCCTCTTTACGATCTGCATAGGAAAAATCCCAATCCAGATCACGGGTCAGCATACGGTAACGGTCTTTCGCATTGAGTTTTTTAGTTGCTGTTTTTGTCGCATTTTGTGCTTGGCTATTCATCTTGATCATCCTTTTCAATCTGTTAAAGCGATCGGCTTCTTATGTTTTCCGTGTAGGCTTAATTCCATTGCAACGTGAAGATGTCATCATCTTCATCCACATTGCCACCTAAGGTGATCATGTTGAGTTGCAGTTCTTGAATATCCCAATCTTGTCCTAGTTTTTCAGAGACAGTTTCAGCGCGAACCACTAATTTTCCGAGGTTTTCCACACGAATCATGGCAGGAAGGTATTGAATGGTAGCTTCTGGGTTATCTTGCTCAATCGCTTCAATGATATAGCGTGAGGTGTCGTTATCTTGTAATGCCAAATAAACTTTTGAGCTCATGTCTGCGTATCCTTATGCAACCGATTCTAATTCAAGGGTTAAACTTGCTTTTTTACTGCGTTCTGCAATGACCGCTAAGCCATTGGCTATAGATGGATGTCCAAGAGCAGTATTTGACCATGCACTAAAGGCTTCAGTCACTTGAGGTAAAAGTGTGTCTATCCAACCTTGAATTAAGGCTTTATTTTCTTCAGATTCAGCAATAGCTGTTTTTAAAACAGGGTCTGACCATTTGCCTAAATCGGTTAAACAGTCCTTCATAAATTCAGTCAGCATCGCCACATCACGTGCGCCGTGCTCAACTAACCATTGATCCAGTTCACCGTAAACCAGAGCTTGCATTAAGCTGTCGATGATTAGGTTTTGCAGGATATATAGCTTGAACCAATCTTGTTCCGTTAAGCTTTGTTCACATAGTTTGCGCAGTGGTTGCCAAGAGGCATCATTCATCCAGCTATCTTTGGCTTGTTGTAATGATTCACCGGTATTGCCATCAATGAGTAAGCCAATACGAGAGAGATATTGCGCCATGCCCAAACGATCCATTGCCGCAAAAATACAAGCTTGAGTAATGACAGTGCCATAGCCATAGGCACTGCCTGACATCATGTGTAGATTGGCGGTTTGTTCGATATAACGAAACGGTAATAAGCAAGTGATGATTTTCTGTTTCACTTCATCACTGAGATTTTCAATTAAATGGCGTTTTTCAAAGAATGAGTAATTGCTTTCAGCGGTCTCTTGTAAACGTGCACGATGCTGTACATAAGCACCATAATAAAATTGGCGCGGATCTTTAAATACATACCAATCTTGCATTTGTAACGCTGTATGGGTGTGATCATTTAACGTTTTGTCTGGTTTCCACAATGGGCGATAATGAAAATTGGTTGCACCTTGTACGTCAAAACTGACTTCTTGATAACGCGTCGCTGGCTTTTTACCAAAGCGACGTTCGATATAGGCATAGGTTTGACGAATAGGTTCGAGGTTGGATGTTTTAATTTCTAAAGTCATCACGATTTCCTTATGGGCTTAAGATTGATCTTCTTGATCTAAATATTCGTGGGCTTGGCTTAAAATGGTGGGTTCAACGCCATAACGCCATTTATCTTCTTGTGCGTCATTCCAAGCTTGCTGGGCTCCGGTCATTTCTACAACATGATTAATTTCGCAAAAATGTTGAAAGGCTTGCTGAGGGAGAATGAGTTCGACAAAAAGTGTTGGATCGTGGATTGCGAAGTCAAATTCAACAAACTTGGCATGACGGTCGCCTGTTACACGAATGTATTTGGTGAGCTGATCATGTTGTAGTGTTTGAGTCATTTGGAAAATCCTTTATCTCTACGCTGAAATCATTTCAGCTGTGACACAATATGTTGTTCCTTGTTAGACTTATATCAAAATGCGTGCCAACTTTAATTAATTTTTATTAATCAATTGTTTATTGTTTTTATCTCCTTTGTTTATATCATTTGAATGATAAATATTCATCGAATAATGAATATGAAAATTTCTGATTTCATCAAATCATGAAAACTGGAGATAAACTTGAAAATAGATTGATCCAGATAAGCCGGTTCTATAAATTAAAATTATTCGTATCTATATGATTTTATGAATTTAATTAAAAAATACCTTAGAGGTATAAATTTATGATAATAAGATAGTAAAGGTTTTTAGTTGGAATTGAGTAAGATAAGGGGGAAGACCTATAGCCAAGGATGGATATTCAGTCATGCCTCAAGCCAAAGATGCGAATTTTTATACTCAGATTTTGGAGAAAAACAAAGATATTCAGGATTTACTAGATAAAATTCAGTTTGATAGCCAGCATGGAAAAATTTGGTTCGAAGAAAACCGTATGCTGCTCATGCATACCAGCATCATGGGCTTTCTAAGAAAAGATTTGTATAACATGTTGGGTTGGGAACGGACTAAGCGTTTTTTTATTCGTTTAGGTTATCAAGCCGGTGTGAGGGATGCAGAAGTCACTTCTAAATTGCGTCCGAATTTAAATGAAGCTGAAGCCTTTATGGCTGGACCGCAAATGCATGGTATTCGTGGCATGGTTCAAGTTGAAGTCAATGAACTTCAATTAAGTCATGATGAGCATCAATTTTATGCAGATTTTAATTGGCGCAATTCTTTTGAAGCGGAAGTTCATTTAAGTGAATTCGGGGCTTCGGAAGAATCAGTTTGTTGGATGCTATTGGGCTATGCTTGCGGTTATACCAGTTTTGTTATGGGACAAACCATTATTTATCAGGAAACCCATTGTGTAGCAAAAGGTGATGATTGCTGTCGTATTATCGGCAAGCCTTTAAAAGAATGGGAAAATGCCGATGAACTTATTCAATTTATGTCACCTGATCCTGTTTCAGATGAATTAATTGCCTTGCAAGCAGAGCTGAATGAGTTAAAGAAAAATATATATACAGATGTAGAAGCCGATTACACCATGTTTAATTCTATTGGTGAATCGGTGGCTTATCGTAAAGTCTGTGATCTGTTGAAAAAGGCGGCTGGCAGTAAGGTTGCTGTATTACTGCAAGGTGAAACAGGAGTGGGCAAGGAAGCTTTTGCTAGAGGGATTCATGAAGGTAGTTCTCGTAAAGGGCAACCCTTTATTGCTGTAAACTGTGCCTGTATTCCACCAGACCTAATTGAAGCTGAACTTTTTGGTGTTGAAAAAGGGGCATTTACAGGGGCAACACAAACTCGAAGTGGAAAGTTTGAACGTGCCGATCAAGGAACTATTTTCTTAGATGAAGTGATTGAGCTTTCTTCACGTGCGCAAGCTGCCTTGCTGCGAATGTTACAAGAAGGAGAATATGAAAGAGTTGGAGATCATCAAACTAGAAAAGCGGATGTACGTTTGGTTGCAGCTACCAATGAGGATCTGGAACAAGCTGTGAAAGAGGGAAGATTTCGTGCTGATTTATATTATCGCCTGAATATTTTCCCTGTCATTATTCCGCCACTACGTGAGCGCCGTGATGATATCCCTTTATTGATTACACACTTCTTGTCGCGTTTTGAGAATATGTATGGAAAGACGTTAAAAGGTTTAAGTGACAAAGCTAAAAATTTTGTCATGACCTATGAATGGCCCGGTAATATTAGGGAACTTGAAAACTTATTAGAACGGGCGACCTTACTGACGGATCATCAGGAGGAAATTAAACTCCATCATTTGTTTCCGCAAATTAAGCAAGATATTGAACCCAGGTCTGAAAAAGTGGATTTGGAAGCAGTCATACAAGAGGGCTTTTGTTTGGAAGATCATGAGAAAAAACTAATTTTTATCGCGATGCAAAAAACAAATAATAATATTTCTGAAGCAGCCCGTGTATTGGGGATCAGCCGACCTGCTTTAGACTACCGTTTAAAAAAGCAAGCTATTAATATAGGTAAAAAGTAGATTTCAATTAAACACAAATTGATTGTGATGATTGGTTTTTTAAAAGACAAACTTTTAAAACAGCTTGATACGTCTTATTTAAAGACAGTATTTTATTTTCCGAATCTAGGTAGCAAGTGTCGCCATGGTAATCCCCCTAAAAATAAAAGGATCTAAAAGTAGAATTTTTTCTTAGGATACAAGCAGGAGATTCTGCATGAAAACAGACGTGGCACGCAATATATCCTCAACAGTTACAAGACTAAATATTTTCTAATTTATTGAAAAATCATCAATATTCGAAAGTAACCTATTACTCAACTAGAGATGAGAATCTAATTTCAGTCAATTTTAATTGCATCTAAGACTGCCATTCCTACAGTAACTAATTGTTTTTTTTCATCAATTTCTGTTGGTAAGAGAGCTCCAATTGGGCAAAAATTGATATTTAAATAACTAGCTACTAATGCTAAATTTCCTAATAGAACTCCAGCATCACGCCAAACTAAACTGGCTCCATCGGTATATTTTGATGAAGTTTTTTGTGGTTCCGCAATCAAGAGTATTAAACTGGCTGAATTACAATTTAATATTTTTTCACAGTCTCTTCTAACGTTTATAAAATATTTATTTTCCTTATTAATGGGCCAAAGGCTATGACAAAAAGGGTCATATCTCCACCAAATATCAGTATATGGTGAGTTTATAAGAATATGAATAGGGTGTATTGCACCAGCCGAAGGAACTGGCCTTAAAGTTATAGGAAAGCCCATAGTTGAATCAATACAATCTTTAACTCGATTAGTAAGCCATAGAAGATGTGATAAATGATCAATTGAAACGAGTTTAAAAGATCTTTGTGACTTCCTTTCAAACATAACTTGTGTAAATGGAATTGGCGTAAAAATCTCAGGCTCATCTAACCTGATGGATTTATTACTAAGATCCCACTTATAAGGAATATACTTATCAACTTTCTGTTTAGGAACAGGATTACCCAAGTTTACCCAAGTCATAGCCTACTTGCTCGAATATCTCAAAATATTTATTACAGCCACGGCAATTACCACAGGTCACCTCAGATTTATGACAACTATGAGACCATGCTAACAATTCAGCAGGAATATTAGATAATTGAATCAGTTCTTTAGTCGATAGGTTGATAGCAGGAGCTTCTACAGTTATATGGCCCTCTTGCAGGAACATTAGCTGATTCATTGCATCAATAAATTCATGAGAGCCATCTGTATGGCCGTTATCAGTTTTAACTGTTCCGATTAAAATCTTAGAGATATTAAAAGGGAGCATCTTCATGCCAGCTAGAGTAATTAAGAGTTGATTTCTATAAGGCCACCAATCGGAAGCGGGTGCATGTTTACTCTCAATAGTACCAGCCATATCTCCTGAACCAATATTTCTACAATCAACAGTCAATATCTCGTGCGGAATATTCAAATATCTACATATGGATTGTGAAGCAGCTATCTCAGCTTTTGCTGCAAGCTGCCCGTAGTCTATTGTTAATGCATAATCTGGTCTTTTCCACCATGCTATTGCTGTAGAATCCATGCCACCAGAGAGTAATAATACAGATTTCATTAAGTGATTGCCGTCCAAAGAGTATGATAAATAGCGGTAACGTAATCTTTAAGAATTTTGCAATCTGATCCTTCCATCATTTTAAGGTTTTCTTCACTTTCATTTTCTGCATAGACTACAACTGGTTTGTTAATTGCTCTAGCGTATCCAATCTCATAAATTGTGCCTGAGTCCATACCGTCAGCTATGGCGAATAAAAGATCACAATTATGTATGCCTTCAAGATCTTTATCTACCACATCTTCAGCATTACCTTTACATACATCATGATAGGGAGAAAAAACCTCTAATCCAAGATCTTGTAAGTTTTTTCTCGCTTCCTCAATTAACCATAGTTGTGCAAGAGTAAAAAAGGGGCCAGCAAGATAAACCTTGGGTTTACAACCTTTTTTAAATTGTTCAGAAAGAATGATAGGAGAGGGTGAATATTTTTTTAAACGTTCTGGTGTAATAAATCCTTCCGTTTCACAATAATATGCAGTTGCTTTAGAAGCTTGTAGAGCTGCTTCATAAGCACTCTTTTTTTGTTCCATCCAAGCATATCCAAAATGGGCAACAAAATTATCTCCAGAACCTATTTTTGATACCTTGTTCGTACTAAAGGCTGGCACATGCTTAATCTCATCAAGTTTATGGTCGTAAACCAGACATCCATCAGGTCCTTTTTTTAATATAACTACCTCAGCTTGTTGAGATACAGCAATTTTCCTAAGTAACTCATTAGTATCATCAATCTGTAATAATGATTTTGCTTCATACTGATTAAGTAAAATCGCTAGGTGTTTAGCTTTAGATCCATTTGCATGGAAAAGTTCTACTGAGGCTACATTTTGAGGATCGTAAACAGCATATTCACTGTCTATGATAGCCGTACCTTCCAAGAATCCAAATCTAATAACGTTTTTTTCTTTAATTTCCAGTGGCGGATTATTAGTGGTTCTATTGTAAATTAAGGGCTTAGCAAGAGCATGAGTATAATGAAATTTAGTATTTACTGGAATATTAATAATACTTAATTCGAAGCCCTCCAGTTCAGCACGGGCCTGAATAACTTCTTGTATGTTTTTAGAGCAATACGTGGTTAACTTAACTTCTCCCTTCATTGCTGCAATTGCAGAAGCAGCTCTTCCTCCTGAACCAAAAATATTATATCTATAAGGATGCATACAATATTCTTCATATATTCCGCCTGTAATAGTTATCATAAGTGGCTCCTTTTTTAGTGTTTAATTGCTGTTATTTTAACTCGAACTTGTCCTTGATTGACTTGATACTCTTCCTTGATATTTCGTGCCACTACGTAAGCATTCACGTAATTTTCCTATAACTGGGGCAGCAATACCGCCAGCAATATCGTCCTCATAGAAAGCATATACAGTGGTGATATTATTTGATTCAAAGCCAATTCTTAAAATATCACCTTCTGTTAATTTTGAAATGATAGCTTCTTTGGGTGAGCTGAGTTGAACATTAATTGTTAAATCTTCACAAGATTGGAAATCTGGAATTGGTGTTCCGCCCCCACCACCTGAACCTGACATATTACGTTACCCTTTGATTTATTGTATAAAAATTATTTAAATTTTAGTTTAATTATTTATTTCTTGTAAAGCAAGGTGTTAAATTTTCATAGTTTATAAAACGATGATTATAGACTCTATTTTTTTTAAAAAATTTTGAGTATAACCAACTGGCCATAGTTTGGGATGGTTGTTAATTGTTTTGAATTAAAGTAAGTTAAAAGTGGTTTTCTTTGGAAGGGTTTTATATATTCCAGAATTGTTTGACCATCTTAATGAGGAGAATCCGCTCATTATACGATGCCCAATCCATCTATTATCAATAATTTTTAAGGATGAGTTTGATGGGTTGACCAATAATAATGATCCCATAAATTTAAGCCATTCTTTATGGGTTAAAAGTTTAGACGAATAAGCATGAAATGAGTTACCTGTGCTATAGAATGTCATATCTGAAAGTATCTTGTAATCTATAAAATTTTTTAACCGATAATAAACCTCTCTATCTAACCTTGAGGTAGAAAAATCTATCATTGGAATATGGTATATTTTCCTACTTTTGGTTTTAACTAGAGAATGGAATGCAAGTTCTTGATCTTCTTTTAAACTTTTCAATATGGAGTTAACATAATCTATTGAAAAATCTTCACCTGATATAGTGTTAATAATTCTATCATCAGATAAAGAATCGGGTAGATAAGTATATTTAGATAGTGAATATGCCGATTCACTATCTAAAAGACTGTTAATGAAAAAATAAGGGTGATCTGTATTAATCATTGAATTCTAATGCCTTCTAATAACTGATACATTTCTAAGGCAAAATCATCGGTCATTCCTGAAATGTAATCGACGATTAAATGTGCTCTATAAATGATTTCATTTGATGGGTCTGCTTCCACTGATAGAATATATTTCTTAATATGATTCTTTGGCAAGCGTCTTAATAGACGCAATTCAAAGTCGAGCCCTAACTTTTTAGGGGAGAGCATGCTTTTTTCAGGGTATTTAAGTAAACAATTGAATTTATCTTCAGATAAGCACATCAAAATTTCGCAGTGATTTAAAAGGCCTTGTATAATATTTCGCCCTGCGAGTTCAATTTTTTCAGCTGACTCATGGCAGTAGATATTTTTCTTAGCATAATCGAATACTTCATCTAGAATTTTATGGATGTCTGTATTTTCTTCTATAAGCTCTATATTATCTGTCCCATCTAATAATAAGCTTAAATTTGCACAGAAGTTTGTGGCAGCTTCTTTTGCGGCAGTATTTATAATGCACGTTTTAAACTTTAAGAAATTAAGTTGTTCATGACTTAATTTGTCTACGTTAAATATTGTGCTGGCATCAATTTCTTTATTTCTGTTAAAGAACTCAACGAAATAACTAATAATTTGTTTCTCTGTGACAATCTGTTTCTCAATAGCATCTTCTAGATCACTCATCGAATATGCAATAAAATCAGCTGTATCCATAATATTTTTAAGTGGGAAGTGTTTTCCTTCCGGCCAATTGATTTTTTTACAGGCTTCTTGATAGCTTGGATAGCAAAGCTTAAAAATTCCAATTTTTTCATTATTTTGTATTTTATCAATGGTATATGGGTACTTAACTGTTGATAAAAGTAAAGAGCACGTTAAGTTTAAACCGAATTCATCATTTCCACTTAATAATCTTATTAATCGAAAACCTTGAGGATTACCATCAAATTTATGAAGATCTAGGTTATTAATATTGCTAGATAACTCTTTAAACATACATTCGCCTAGGTTATTTTTATAATTATCAATTTGTTTTTTAAACCATTGCCTAATTGCAGCTTCACCTAAATGTCCAAATGGAGGGTTGCCAATATCATGTAACAAGCAAGCTGTTTCAACTGTATTTACAAAAGATGTCATCTTTTCAAAGTCTAAGCCTTCTACTTTATATTCCTTCTGGATTTTATAAAGAATTTCTTGGGCAATATAGCAACCGATATGAGCAACTTCTATAGAATGTGTTAGCCTACTCCTGACAGATGCATTTGCTTCTAAAGGGAATACTTGAGCTTTTTGTTGTAGTCGGCGAAAAGCTGGTGAATTGATGACGCGTCCTTTATCACTTTCTGTTGCTTCTAAAAGAGTTTCAGAGACTTTAGATGTTTTTCTTAGACGTACTGGCTGAATAAAAGATAATAATTTATTTATATTTTCAGATATGTTTTCCATCAAATTTTACTTTAGTAACGAATATTATTTACGCACTTTAGCAGAGAATCAGCTTCTTAACAAAAAGAAACATGAGGCTTATTAGAGACGTAATAGAAAAGCATTTTATCAAATCTTTATTCGCAATAAGTTTCTAACACATTAATTAAAATATTATTTTTGAGTTCTACGGGTATTTGAATTGTAATAAAGTCATATTTTCCCCCTTAAATTATCAATAAAATTAGCCCATTCCTGCATCATCTTTGTTCGATAGTCTAAATGCTGCGCATGGTTATACGCTTATGATACGGCATTACCAACAGTATGTGCTAACTGAATTTCAATAGCATCATGCATATAGCCTTGCTCATGTGATGTTGTAGATGCCAGTCCATGAAAACCATGCCCCGTCATTGGACTGCTCCCAGTATCTTAGACATGAAACAGCTTCAAAATGAAGCTGTTTCAAAGGTTTTTATATTCATCCCATTGAGATAGGAATGACGCCTGATCCGATTGTAAAACATCTCGATATAATCAAACACATCTGCACAGGTTATTTCTCGAGTTTTATAGGTTCTTTTTAATCCATCTGCCTTTAGTAATATTTAAAGGACAGATTGCATGATAGATTACCGTGATAATCGCAGTCCATGACTCAGCAAGAATTGGTATATGCACTTTATAGAGAAGTTAGTCTTTCAATGAGTGGAGAACAGCGGTAATAAGGTTCTATTAAGGCTTATTTTAGAATTAATATCATGTTGTTGAGTTTATAAAACGATGTTTGCAGAACAAAACTCAGCCCAATCTGCCATTAAACCTTTACGTTTTTCCAGATAAGCCCCTCGTAAATATGCTGCTTCGACTTCATCAGGAAGTTTATGGGCAAGAACATGTTCACATACCTCACGAGGGTAATCCGTTTTATCAGCAGACCAATCACGGAAAGTTGACCTAAAACCATGAGTAGTAATTACCCGATTTTGTTTCGGATCAATATAGCCTAAACCATTTTCTTTAAGCTTCTGCTCATGCATACGCTTGATCAATATTGTTAGAGACATATCAGAAAGCATTGCACCATTCCGTGGTGCTGGAAAAATAAAATCTTGTGGCTGAGTATATTCTTGGATGGATTTAAGCAAGTTAACCGCTTCTTGAGATAGAGGCACACGGTGTTCTTTGTTTGCTTTCATGCGCTCTTTAGGAATGATCCAAACTTTATTCTTAAAATCAATTTCCTGCCATTTAGCTCCGAAAATTTCACCAGATCGACAAGCAGTTAAAATTGCAAACTCCAGAGCTTTAGGTGAAATCCCTTTTTTCTGTCTCAGATGTTGGATAAACCCAGCAACCTGTTCATAAGGTAACGATGGATGAGGGCGTGATTCCTGTTTTATGTTACCGAATATAGGTTCAAGATTACCTTTCCATTCAGCAGGGTTGTCACCTTCAAAATATCCCATAGCCTTGGCATAATCAAAAATAGTTTCTATACGGCCACGAATACGTTTGGCTGTTTCATTTTTTTTAATCCAGATAGGCCTAAGAACTTCGGCAATATCAACTTTAGTAATGGTGCCAATACTAATATCACCTAAAGTTGGGTAGATATAGGTTTCTAATGTAGATGTCCATTGTCCGATATGTTTTTCATTTTTCAGTTCACGGGTTTTATTGGCAATAACAACTTTTGCACATTCCATGAATGTTTTGTCACGAAGTTTCTGAACATACAGCTTTTCTAGTTGTTCTTGTTTATGAGCAATTGGGTCTATACCACTTCGTATTTGTAATCTTAATTCGGTGGCTTTGGCACGAGCTTCAGCTAGAGAAACCTCAGGGTAGGGACCGATTCCAATATCACGGCGATGTGGTTTTAACTTCCCATCTTTATCTAGCCTTTTGCCAACAACTGCACGCAAAATCCAGACACGGGAGTTACCTTCAACATTCAGGCAAAGGCCATCAACGCCCCCTACAGAATGTCGCCCAGTATTCTTAATTTTTGCTACACTGAGTGCAGATAGCTCTTTAGATTTCTTTGGCATGTCTTGATTTACCCCACAACCTACCCCTCATAAAATACTGGAAATGGTAGGATTAGGCAAGATGGCTTAGGACAGTAAAAATATTAAATAATTGAAAAATATATGTTTATAATATTATCTGGGATTGCTTAGGACTACTGTTAGACGGACACCGCTTCCGCCAGAATTCTAAATAAGCCGCTTATCTAGTGGCTTATTTTTTTATCATTGTCTCTTTAATAATAGCCATTTATTAATAAGAGTAGTGTAGACAATGAAAAATATTAAAATTAATGTAGTAAAATAATTTCTATTTAATCCTTATTATTGAATGTTAGAATTTGTTAAAAAGA
This sequence comes from Acinetobacter sp. 1294596, assembly GCF_000582925.1. Taxonomy (NCBI): domain Bacteria; kingdom Pseudomonadati; phylum Pseudomonadota; class Gammaproteobacteria; order Moraxellales; family Moraxellaceae; genus Acinetobacter; species Acinetobacter sp. 1294596. The sequence continues at coordinate 44,538 of NZ_JFCC01000017.1, forward strand.
TTAATCTTCTTATTATTTAATTCCCTGTTTTAAATAAAATTAGTATGTAATCAATAAATAATTTTCTCACAGTACTATCGGTTTTATCTGTATTTTTATTTTAGAGAATATAAGATAATCATTATCTCCGTGACTTTTATAGTATTTATAAAACAATGAAAAAAATCTACTTAACGATTTTTGGGTTTGTGATAAGTTTAGGGGTACAGGCTCAAAATGGCCCAATGGATACCGCTGACGTTTATCCATTGTGGGAGCAGTATTACCAGGTTGAAAGTCAGGATACTAATAAAGCAGACAGTTTACTTAACCAGATTGCCCTAAAGACACCAAATGATCCTAAAGTCTGGAAAACTTGGGCATACTTGGCCTTGCGTCAAAATGATAATAATAAAGCTTTAGAATATATTAATCGTTCGCTTGCCTTAGACTCATCTGATGATCAGCTTCTCATGCAAAAAGCTTATTTGTTAAATGTGGCGCATAGAAATGATGAAGCACTCGTTATATTCAAGCAATTACAAAGCTCTTCCAATCCGGAAATTGCATCCCAGTCTAAACAGGCGGTACAGAACCTGTCAGGAACAGGTAATACGCCAGCCAAGAAAACCTTTGCTGATGTTTATTCCTCACCTTCTTATGAAGGACGCTATGACACTACAATTTTACCGTTAAAGATTCGTTATGGCCGTTATTTAGATAAAAACAATCAAGGCCAGATCTATGGATTTGCCAGTGTCAATCGTGATACCCGTTCCACAGGCGGCGCCCGTCCAGAAATTATTGACCAGAATGCCGCCATAGTAGGTTTGGGGGTAAATTACCGTCCGTGGAAATGGCCTGTTTACCTATATCTGGAAGCGGGTGGTAGCTATGATCTGATTGATCTGAACCGGAAAAAATTTAGGGAAAGCATTAATGGTGGTTTAACAGGCTATCAGGAGTGGTACTGGGGGATGGATCAGACCAGCCATATGCCAGCTCAGCAAAGCAATCAGTATTTTGCTGAACTTTATGGTAATGCCGCTGCTTATTCACGTGAGGATTATAATCTGATCGGTGATTTGCGATTACGGACAGGCTGGAATTTTAACTATAATGATTGGGGTAATATACAGGCTTATGTGAAACTGCATACCATTAATGATAGTGAACAGGAATATTATAATAACATAGCAGAAATAGGGCCCGGCATCGCATGGCAACCAGCAGGGCTGCCGTTAAAACTACGTATTGAACAAATGTACGGGAAATATGTTAATGGAACCCCGGCATCTGTAGATAGTAGCTTTGATAATACCCGTGTTGAATTAACGTTTTACCGGAGTTTCTAATAATGCCAATACATATTTCTTTTATTTTCGGAACTCGCCCTGAACTGATTAAGCTGGCTCCAGTAATTTTACAAGCACGACAAGATTTCCGTTTCGAAGTAAGTGTAGTATTTACCGGGCAGCATCTAGAATTGGTACGTGATGCTATAGATTTTTTCCAGATTGAAATTGACCATCATCTACAGGTCATGCAGCCGGGCAAAAGCTTGAATATTTTATTGAGCACGGCTCTAACCGAACTGGACCGTGTCTATACCCAAATGTCAAAATGTGATGCTATTGTGGTGCAGGGCGACACGACAACAGTACTGGCTGGGGCTTTAGTCGCATTTAATTTAAATATTGGACTGGCTCATGTAGAAGCTGGTTTGCGCTCTTTCGATTTGCTGCATCCTTTTCCAGAAGAAGGAAATCGTCAGTTAGTATCTCGTCTGGCACGCTGGCATTTTGCCCCGACTGCACTTTCGGCCAGTAACTTGTTACAGGAAAATGTGCCTGAAGAACATATTTTTGTCACAGGTAATACGGTAGTAGATGCCATATACAGTGCGCGTGAGATTATGCAGGCTTCTTCACAGCAATCTCAACAGCGTTTAAAAAGACTTGGCTTAAATCTGCAGGAAAAAAATAAACTGGTTCTAATTACTGCCCATCGACGTGAAAATTTTGGGCAGGGTATACAGAATATATGTCAGGCCATACATGAGCTATGTCAACATTATCCAGAGTTGCATTTTGCCTGGCCAGTTCATCTTAATCCGCATGTGCATACAGTTGCTCATCAGGAGTTCGCTCAACATCCGCAGGTACATTTACTTAGTCCATTAGATTATCCTGACCTGCTTGCTATTTTGCAGGCCTCATATCTGATTATGACAGATTCTGGAGGGATTCAGGAGGAAAGTCCAACCTATCAAAAACCAGTTCTTATTTTACGGGATGTCACTGAACGTCCAGAAGTAGTGGAAGCTGGTTGTGGTGTTCTGGTTGGCACAGATGTGACTAAAATCGTTCAGGAATTTTCACGACTGATAGATGATCATTCATATTACCTTCAGCATGCTGAAGTTGAAAACCCATTTGGTGATGGCCGGGCATCGGGTCGCATTCTTGAGCAGATTATCAAAGATTTAAACCCTGTTTCCTCTTAAAAATTGATTTTCATCCATAAATAGAGCCATAAAACACTGGCTCTATTTAAATAGTGGGGACCATCAAAAATGAAGATTCGCTGTCCGGAATAGGCTTTAAGCTGTTTACTGATTTCCCAAGGATAGGCAGCTCTGAATGTTCCATCTTTTTTTAGTCGAAATGCCTCTAAAATAATTACCACCCGGTCTTCACCAAATTGCTCTTTTAAAGTTCCATAAATTTGTGCAGCTTCTTCAGGACTGCGCGTTCCTACACCGACGCCATCCTGGAAAAAAACTTTTGCATTGGGGGGCAGCCAGCTTTCTAACCAATATTCTAGAAATGGGGCTTCAGGTTCTGCACTATAAATACTTACCCAGACAGGTAATTTAAACTGAGCAATATATTGTCCTAGAGTATGGACACCATTCCATGTAGGGTCAGCTTCTACAGGAAAATAGTAGCTTGTGACTGGTACAGGTAATTTGGCTTGAATAATCTGCCTAGACTGCTGATAAAGCTGATCAATATTTTCACGCGCTACAGGTTCCTGAAATCTGCCGGCCAGCCCTAAAATTACATGTTTTGCCCAAGGCTGTTTGCCAATATGTTGCCAATCGGGTTGCATATCCCATGGCTGCACCGGAATTTCATTAAAAAAAGACCGTCCGTCTACAATACTCCACTGGTTAACCAGCGTATCTACACCCAAAAGCTGCCAATTACCAGAAGGCTGACTCATCTGGTCGACTTGCCAAAAAATACCCTCAATTTTAGGTGCTGCTGTATTGGCATCTGCCTGCTCCATTAATAAAGCAGAAACTATAAACACGGCCACAGGAAAACATATAAATATCAGTAAACCTACAAATGCATACTGCCTTATACTCATTCACCTGTTCCTTTGACTTTACGACGGCTTCTGCGCCATAGAATTAAAGCGATAATAATCAGTGTAATTATGGTGAGAACAATAACAAGAGTACGGGTAGAGACTTGCTCGACAACGGGCGCCTTAGCTTTATTCACCGAATTTTTACTCAAAACCGTAATCTGGCCTTGTGCTGAAACAAATAGTACTGCTGTATTGTTGGGAATGCTTTGCTGGATTATGGGCCAAAAACGGGTAAAAGTCTGTGCTCCGGCTGCACTGTCCGTATTAATCCAGAATCTGCCATCTTTCACAGAAACAATAAACCCGCCTGCCGTAGCAGGTAAGTAAAGTAGCTGGCTGTATCGCTGTAATTCATCATTAAAACGGGCTGTATTAACTAATATATTGATTTTTTTAGGCCTATTAGCATTCAGCTCAGTAATGTTTACAGGTACAGGCTGGTCGCTTAACAGCATTGTTTTCGCAACATTTGCTACAGTAATGGCCATACTGGTCGCAGCCGGATTGTTGATGGCGATCTCTGGAGTACTGGCGAAAATGGTAGAGAGATTGATTACGCCCTGTTTCATCTGATGGGGGAGGTTAACAAGTGATTTATTTGCATCAATCCATAGTGCAGTGCCCGCATTTGGCAAACAGGCTTCATTGTTTAATTGAGAGTTTATTAAAGTCATATTGTAATTGTTGACATAAGGATAATCCGCACCAACAAAATCAAAACGACGCTCAACCGGATTTGAATCCAGTTTAGCCAGACTTAAGCTGCCGGCCAAATATTCGTTTAACCAGACCTGTAAAGTTGAGCCTTGTAATAAGCCACTTTGTGCCCGAAAGGCTAATTTTCCCTTTAATACGTCTGTTGCTTCCCATACAGGCGGGAAAATTAGAGAAATATTTTTAGATGAACTGTCGAGAGCAAAATCAGAAATACCCAAGTCAGCCAGCGTCTCGAATTTGCGTATTACCGCCCATGCTGGCTCGGCAACCGGTTCGCTTAATGTAGCAGTAGTTGTATTAAGCTGCTGCAGATAATTCTGGTTTATTAAAGCATTAACTGCCATAAGCAGCTGGGATTCTGATGAGTATTCAATATTTAGCCGGGGAATCTCATTATTCTGGCTTAAACTGATTCTTGCACCTGCTAGAGGCTGTTCTACCTGTTGTATGCTAATTACAAAATCAGGTGCTTCTTGCGGGGTAGACTCAGTAACTTGCCACTGAACTGGGGTGTTAAACTTCCATGCTGTAGCCAGGCGGGCAATCATGGATGCTTCTAAACGGTTCTGGTTATTAAATTGCAGTAAAGCCTTAATTGGCGCTGTACGGCTCAGCTGTGTATTAAACAGGGCATCGGGTAGTTGATTGAGCTGTAATATGCCATGCTGAGCCTGATAGTTTAAAGTCAGTTTAGTCAGGGCTGTATAAAGATTAGTGGACTCTACACAGTAATTATTGCTGATGGGCCCGTTAACTGACGGCTTTTGTAAAAGCATGACATCGAGGCGATGAAAACCGGCAGTACTTGCAGGTAAGGTAAAGCTCAACTCACCTTTACCATTTAAACTCTGTCTATGAATCATCTGATTATCATAACGGACTACCAGCGTGCTTTCGCCCTGACTGTCAAACTGGCTATTGAACTGTATGTTTTGCCAGGTTTCACCCTTGCCCACATAAAAGAAATAAGGAGACTGGTACTGGGCAGTACGTGATATCAGGTCATCTAGCTGCCAGGTATCAGCATAGACCTGAGAGCCATATAAGGAAAGAAGGACAGAAGATAACACCGTAAAACGGGATTTTTTAAAGTGACTGATCATTTTTTTCCTTTTTTCGCTCTGTTTTATACCAGGTTATACCTTCACCTTTAATTTTACTTTTAAGCATATCCCAAGCAGCTTTAAACACGATCAAAAGAAACACCTGTGAGTAAGTAAAGTAAGCGATGAACGCGTAAAAATAAAAACGTTTTGGAACTTCTTTTTCCAGACTTAGAGTAAACCAGATTTGTGTAAGGTAAAGAATGAATGCAAGAATAAAGAGTAAAGTAAAAGGCCCAGGTATAGTTGTGCCATCAATACCGAGCAGTCCTACGACCAGTGTCATATGGCTTAAAAATAAAGCGGGCACAAACATGATATAACACATGATATTGTTGCCAATTTCCATGCCAATCGGGAAAGGATGACGTATTGCCGTACTTAGATACTTGCGTGTGACATAAAAATTTCCTTGTGTCCAGCGGGAGCGTTGTTTAATAAAAATATTTAGATCACCCGGGTCTTGCTGCCATCCAATTGCATAAGGTACCCATTTAATGCGTTTATGGCCCAGAAAAATGCGATAACTCATTTCGGTATCATCAACCAGGGATTTTTCATCAAATCCCCCTAGAATATCCAGCGCATCACGCCAGATTACATAATTGGTTCCCATGAGGGTAGAAAGACGGAAGCGTAACCAGCGACCACCTTGAAAAATCCACTGGAAATAAATAAATTCTATGGCAATAAATGTACTTAGCGGGCTGTCTTTCCAGTTGCGGGTCCGAACTTTACCATTAACCGCAACCAGATTTGAGTCAGCCAGAAGGGTCTGAGCAATAAGTCTTACACAATCTGGTTCAGGGGTACTGTCTGCATCATAAACTGCAATCAGCTCACCATGGGCATGTTTTAGGCCATTATTCAGAGTGCGGGACTTACCTTTACCACCTTGGCCTTTAGGAACATTGATGACACGAATTACCGAGTACTCGGCTGCCATCCGGTCAGCAATTTCCTGTGTCCTGTCTTTGGAAGCGTCATTAATCAGCAGTACTTCATAGCTTTCTGGCGGATAGTCCTGTGCTGCTAAAGCCCGCAATGTATCTTCAATAACTACTTCTTCATTGTAAGCCGGTATCAGTACACTCAGCATTGGCCAACGTTCGGGTACAGGTAAATTCGAAAGTTCCTGATTGGCCCGAATCGAATAACGCCAAGCCGAAAAACTCAGCCAAGCCCAAAAAGCTTGGGGAATCCAGATACCAATAAAGCCAACAATAAAACAGATATCAATTGTATTCATGATTTCTTGAATATCCTCCATAGCATGGTACTTACAAGGATAATCATTAATACAATAATCATGAATACAGATAACCAGGATGTGGATGTACCCCAGAAACCCAGTAATTCAGGATAATGAAGAGACAAGATCAGATGGAGCGGTAGAATCATTAGACCAGCAGCTAGCAGCATACGCCCAGCAATACTGGTATGGATCCGGTCGGGCTGACTGTAAAAGGAGACATTCAGGAATTTCCAACCAATTCCTAACACCGGATAATTAATATCTTCATTTGAAAGATTGCCTTCTGGATTTAATAAAATCCCCGTCCCATTAAAACCATATGAATTGGGATAAGCGGTATAAAATAAATGCTGTCCGCTCTGAATTGGTAAAGCAGGTAGGGGAATCTGGCCTTCGTTGGCCTGAATAATATATAACCCTTTTGGAAGAGTTTTTAATAAAGGATTCCAGCCATCATGAACATAAGCACCCATAGGCCGCAGGCCGGCACTGGTCGCTAGAGTAGCCAGGCTGTTAAAACGTGATGGTTCCACGCTACTAAAGTCGAGTAAAGGTATGGCACCTCTATTTATCTGTCTTTTTAACTGGAAATAAATGAGAGGATTCATAAAATTTTCTGGAATCAATAACCCCGGTTTAATGCCCTGATCCATGATCTGTTTAAAGTTTTTTGAATGCACCTGATCAACAGTAAATACAGGCCATAATTTTCTTTCAGTAGGAAAGTGTTCTGGTATCTGATAAATACTGGAAACATTTTTGGATTCTAAAGTATTCGCAGGCCGCAACGGACAATCATAATAGGTCTGATAGTAAGATGAGAGAGTAGGATCCGGTAAGGTACTGACCGAAAGCAATAGGCCGCAAACATAGATTAATGTGCTCATTGGAGAACCTCCGAGGAGGATTCTTCTACCGTATGCGTGTTTATTGTGATTTGCATCTTAAGCAGGTCAAGTACTCTGAGCTGTTCAGCCAGTTCTTTAACCTTGCTAAAATCTCCATCTGTAATAATAATAATTCGAATAATGGAAAGTCGGGTATCTGTGAAATAAAAGTGAGGTAAAGTACGCTGGGTTTCCAGTACATCAAAAATCTTTTGCTGTACTGCTTTAAACTCGTCAACTTGCAGCATGTCACGCAATAATTCGTGATTGGTAATATCCACCCTAATTTCAGCATAATTTTGAATCATGTTAAGTGAAAGCATACGCTGAAATTGTAGATGGTTATATTGGTAGCTACCAATTGGTAAAATGCTATAGGTCAAATTTTTTCTATAAGCATCCAGTAAATTATCTGTCTCCTGATTAGTCGACATAATTTCATAATAGATACTTAGAAATAACGGGGCGATAGGTAAAATAAAAAGTTGTAGAATTTTAGTACTGGTATCAAAGTTGGTATTTTGAATATCAAATAAAAGATAAATAAAGAACAGTAGAAATATCAGTACACTAAGAATAACAGCTTGAACCAGATTAAGAAAACGTCCTAATAATAACAAGGCAATAAAAAGCGCCCAGCTACCTACTAACTCGGCACGCAACCATTCATAGCCAATTAAACCTATAAATATAACAATGATCATAGGTAAAAAGGTAATAGACTGATTTGTTCTTATAAGCCAGTTCTTCGCCATATAGTATTCATTTTTCTAAATATGTATTCATACATAGAAGTATAAATAAATAGGAATGAAATTTTAAATTTTGATAAGATAATTTAGATGTAATTAGTCACTAT
>NZ_JFCC01000018.1:0-52533 GCF_000582925.1 Acinetobacter sp. 1294596
TTTTAATTAAAATTTAGATAAAACAAAAAGTTATAATAAATTCAATTTCTAATGTACTATAAGAAAAATAATTTTAAATTGGCATTTTGAAAATTAATTTAGCTCAACTGATCTTAAGTAAAATCTGAATATAAATCTGACTTTTTAATTTAAAATGTTTAAACGATTCTTAAGATTGTATATTTTATATACTTTAAGTAATAAAATATTTCAAGTCATGAGGTAAAATTTTAGTTTCTATTGTAGCTACTACAATTAGCTGCGTTATTTAAGGACTATTATATAGCGTTCTTAATAGCTGATTTTATTACAAGTTTTTAACAATTAATAATTTTTTTCCTGAAAAAAATATGCTTAGATCAAAAGTATCTGAAGACAAGAGAAAAGGATAAATAATATGAATAAGTTAATGGCAGCTATGGGCTTAATTGCCGTATTTGGAATCACAGGATGTGATAACCGTGAAACAGGAGCGACTGCTGGAGAACATTTAGGTAAAGCGGCCGAGCAGGCGGGGTCAGATATTAAAGATGCAACTTTAGCAGCAGGCGCTGAAGCAAAAGAAGCTGCTGACGATGCAGCAGTCAAGATGGATGCGGCGGCAGAAAAAGCTGAAGTTGAAGCTCGTGAGGCAACCGCAGATGCTCGTGAAGCAACCGCAGAAGCTGCAGACCGAGCGGAACAGAAAGCTTCAGAGGTGGAAGCAGATGCCCGTAAAGCCACAGCAGATGCTGCTGACTCTGTAGAAAAGACAGCTTCACGTGTGGAAGCAGATGCCCGTAACTAAAATTTTTTTGCTATGCAAAAGCCAGCACTGTCTGGCTTTTTTATATTTTTAAAATTGCAGAATACTCAGAGTTTATGAGACAGGTGATAGATCAGAGATAGAGAAAATTTTTATTAAAATTAAATAGATAAAGAAAGGTAGAAATAAAAAAATAACAGACTTTATGATAATTCTTAAAGGTTAAAATAGCATAAGCCAAGTTTCTGTATATAAAAATAAAACTATAAGCATTCAATTCTAATAAGAGGCGTAAACAAAAAATGCCAGTTGGGTAAACTCGGCATTTCTGATCACCAGTAAAATCAGCTCTGGGTAAGAATTGATTTTAACGACTCATAAGTTAACTGTTTGAATGTTTAACCCGGTCGACAATAATAGAAATGGCTAGAACAATTAATGACGGGATAAGCCATGCAAGATTTTGTTCATTGAGTGGTAAATGTTGAACCGCATCTGGTAACAGATCAGAGAATCCAGCTACCTTGATTCCATCGATTATTCCAAAAATGAAAGCCATTGCTGCTACAGGCGTAATTACATAGCCCGGTTTTTTCCAAAATTTCCAGAAAAAGCTCAGCATGATCACTACAATTGCAGGTGGATAAATAGCACTCAAAACAGGAACAGAAACAGCAATCAGCTTAGTTAGTCCAAGGTTTGAAATTAAAACCGAAAATAGAACTAAAATAAGCACCAGAATCTTATAAGGAATCTTGGTAAGTTGAGTAAAGTATTCTGCACAGGCACAGGTCAAACCAATTGCCGTAACTATACAAGCTAGAAAAATGAGCAGACTCAGAAAGAGTGAACCTAAATCACCAAAAGCATGCTGTACATAAGCATGTAGAATCTGTGCCCCATTGGCTGCGTTAGGGGCTGCTTCATGACTTCCTAACCCCAATTTGAACAGGCTGAGATAAACTAGGGTCAGACCTACACCAGAGATCAGACTTGCAATCACTGCATATTTGGTCACGAGTTTACTATCGGTTACACCACGTGAGTGGATCGCCTGAATAATCACAATACCAAAAACTAAAGCACCCAGCGTATCCATGGTCAGATAGCCATTAACAAAGCCTTCAGACACTGGGCTATTGATATAATGGTTAATAGGAGCGGGAATAAAACCTGCCGGTATACAGAACGCAGCAATTCCAAGAACTGCTAACGCAGCAATTTTCATAGGAGCAAGAACATGACCTATCGTATCGAGTAATTTATTTGGATATAGCGAGACCAGTCCTACTATCGCAAAATAAATTAGACTGTAGATCAGTAAACTGCTACTTGAAGTGCCGAAATAAGATGAAAAGCCAATTTCATAAGACACTGTCGCTGTACGCGGTGTTGCAAACAGAGGTCCTACTGACAAATAGCACACCACAGTTAAAACCAAACTGGCTATACGGCCAAGCGGTGAACTCAATATTTCAATTGACCCTTGCACACGCGATAGTGCAATAATGGTAATTACAGGCAAACCGACTGCTGTAATGAGAAACCCGAGGGCTGCCCACCAGACATGTTCACCTGCCTGCTGTGCAACAATGGGTGGAAAAATGATATTACCGGCGCCAATAAAAAGCGCGAAGGTCATAAAACCTAGAGCAATAATATCCCGAGTACGAAGATTATTCATATCATATAAAGGGAGAGGGACTGTAAAAGAAGCAGCGATTCTAATTTAAAAAATAAATTTTGTGTAATTTCTCTAATATAAATTATGAAAAAAGCTGATGATAAAAATTTTTCAAAAATATAGTTTATTTCCAATGTTATAATTAATTATTTGAAAACAATTGTCTTATATAAAATAATCAGATAAAAATTTCTAAGGGTACAAATTTTTTATATCAGAAAAAAATAATTAAGAGAGTGATTTTTATGGATAAAAAACAGCCATTCTAAAAATTTTATAAACAGAATAATCAATTGTTATCGTTTCTGGTGACTTGAAATGCCAGTCTTAATCAGGAAATTTTATATAAAAAACGTTATACTTGAGTCACTAACAGAGAGGATAGGTCAATGAGAGCTTCAGCTGTAACTATCAAGACAGAACAGGATATTGAAAAATTACGTATATCCGGGCGTTTGGCTGCACAAGTTTTGGAAATGATAGGGCAGTATGTCAAGCCAGGCGTTTCGACCGAATATCTCGATGATATTTGCTATGACTATATCGTAAATACTCTAAAAGTCATTCCTGCAAATGTGGGCTATCATGGTTTTACTAAAACCACCTGTATTTCACCAAATGAAGTGGTCTGTCATGGTATTCCTTCAGCGCGGACTATTTTAAAAGATGGCGATATTATCAATATTGATGTAGCAGTAATTAAAGATGGCTATTATGGAGATACCAGCCGAATGTATTATGTAGGGCAAGTCAGCCCTCAAGCTAAACATTTGGTAGAAACAACCTATGAAGCAATGGTAGCAGGAATTCATACAGTCAGACCCGGTGCCACATTGGGTGATATTGGCTATGCGATTCAAAAAGTCGCCCAGCGCGAGGGCTATACCATCGTACGTGAGTATTGCGGTCATGGAATTGGAAAAACTTATCATGAGCAACCTAATGTACTGCACTATGGTCAACCTGGACAAGGGTTGATACTGCGTAAAGGTATGGTGTTTACCATTGAGCCTATGGTGAATGCAGGTAAGGCACGTGTCAAAGAATTGAATGATGGCTGGACTGTGATTACAAGTGATAGGTCGCTTTCTGCGCAGTGGGAACATATGGTGGCGGTAACTGATAATGGATTCGAACTCTTAACACCATGGCCAGAAGGGACAGGTTCATATCCCAAAATTTAATTTTGTTTAAAAAGTAATCAAACAGTTTAATTTTATGGAAATTTAGATAAAAATTTCCATAAATTTTTATCTATTTATTTGAATTATTATTGTATTTATTTGTAATTTTTTAAAAATATATTATATATACAACAACATAAATATAACAATTGATAGAAAATAAGTAACTTTTAAGATGTTTTATGTATTTGTTTTTAATTGGTTATTTGTATATTATTGTTTTTAGATTCTATCGCTGTAGTTTCTTTTTAGTTGTTCGTTTTTATAAGCTTACCTTTCTACAGGGTAAGCTTTTTTTTATCCATAAAATTTATTTCAATATTCAGCCGGACGACGCATAACAAAAATTTTGTCTCTTGAGTGTATTGAGCTCACAGATAGCTAGTTAATGGGCTTTGTATAAATGCTCAACCAAATACTCAATAAAAACCCTAACTGAAGGAAGCTGACCACGACGTGATGGGTAAACAGCATGGAAAACTCCATGGGGTGTGTTCCAGTCAGGAAGAACGCGAACAAGTTCTCCGTGTCTAACCAGATCAGCAGTTACACTGTCGGGGAGTAAAGCGATACCGCAGCCCTGACGTGCCAGTTGTGCCAGCATCATCAGGTCTGAACCCATGACGACAGGATTAATTTTAAATTTTCGCGATTTATTTTCCCGGTCATGCAGGGTGAGCTGCTGGTCCAGGTGATCATCAATCATGCTCAGGATTCTATGTTCTGCTAACTGGTCAGGATGGGTTAAATTGCCATATTCGTTGAGGTAAGCCTGACTGGCAACCAAATGCTGTTCAATTCGTTGAAACTGGCGAATAATCAGATTAGGGTCATTGTCCAGATTAAAACGTACCCTTAGAGCAACATCAATCCCTTCATTAATCACATCAATGCGGCGATTAGTGACACTAAGCTGAACCTTGATCTCTGGATACTGTTTTAGAAAGTCGGGTAGAATCTTCGCAATTTCATTTTGGGCTATACTGACCGGTAAACTGACTTTAATCACTCCACGCGGTTTACTGCTTAAATGATCTATCAGGTCATGGGCAGCCTGTGCTGCATTCATCATGTCCTGTGCATGCTGATAGATATCCATACCAATATCAGTGACAGCAAAATGTCGTGAGCTTCGTTGAATGAGGCGCACGCCAAGACGTTCTTCCAGATTATATACCCGCCGGCTGAGTTTGGATTTGGGAATATCAGTTGCGCGCTCAGCTGCACTAAAACCTCCATGCTCGACAACTAAGGCAAAGCAGTAAAAATCATCCAGATCAGTCAGCATGCAGATTTCCGTTAAAGATTATGAAAAGATATCGTTGTAGCCCGCTGTATTTTATAGCGGATTTACTTCAAGAGTTCTATTTTAAATTGCAGGTTTACTGCCATTTCAAGTTATATCTAAATAGTTAATTTAAAGGAGCTTATCAGGCTATCTGTTATCAAATTAAATTTTTTCATTTTAAACACATAATAAAATTCTACTATTTGTATCGCTATCCTCTTGATGCCCTCTATATATTGTTCTTTAAAATCTTTTACAATAGTTAAAACACACACCTGATGAACGCAATGACCTATCAATTAATTCAACTTGATGACCCGATGCAGAATGTTAGCTGCCCTTATTGCCAGCAGCATATTATTGACTGGCAGCAGGAACAATATATACAGCCTTGTCAACACACTTTATTTATAGCGATGGATTTGGGCTTTGAGTTTATTGCTGATCATTTTGAAGCCAAAATGTCTCGAACAGTAGATATAATTCATGAAGACCCAGAAATGAATATCTTTCAGGAAATTACTGCTACGGACTGGCCTGATTTAATCGTTTATAAAGCTGATCTTGGTGTAGAGGGGCTTTACCGTTATATTGGTTTATCTCAAGTGGCTTAAATAAAGCTAACGGTTTAATCTGTCCGGGTTTCCTGTTCAAGCCATTGAATAAATTTATGAATTAATGGGTTAGGCTGCTGCTGGGAATATACAAAATAATAGGATCGGGCACCTTTGAGTTTAATATCAGAAGCAATAACCAGCTCACCCGAACCGAATTCTTTTTCTAGTAGCATCTGTGGAATTAACGCAACGCCCATATGATGAGACGCCGCTACAGCCAGCATTGAAAATAGTTCATGTCGCTGACCTTCCATAGCATAAGGATAATCTGCTCCAGCAACTTCAAACCATTCTTTCCAGATGTATGGCCGGGTTGTCTGTTGCAACAGGTGCAGGCTGGCAATTTGCTTGACGGAAAGTGTGCCTTGAAATGGGCCGGATACAGGCTTGAGTTCTGGGAAATTCCGATAAATCAGGTCTGGTGAACATACTGCAACTACATCTTCATGCATCAGGTAATGCGCTTGTGTACCCGGCCAGTTTTGTACCTGTGTTTCGGTTCCTGCATAAATAGCAGCATCAAAAATATGGTCACTAAATAAAAATGGTTTGGTACTGGTTTCCAGATGTACATTAATTTCAGGATAAAGAGTATTAAAGCGATGTAGGCGAGGTACCAGCCAGCGTGTAGCAAACGTTGGTACAACTCCTAGTTTGAGTGTTCCGCCTAAGCCTTTATGCGACATCAGGTCCAGAGTACTTTGTTCCAGACTGAGTAGATGAGTGCGGATATCTTTATAGTACTGTTCACCTGCATGCGTTAACTCAACTCCATGTCTTGTCCGGTTAAATAATGGAAGATCCAGATATTCTTCAAGTTGCTGGATCTGACGTGAAACTGCACTCTGCGTGACAGAAAGTTCTTGTGCAGCATGAGTATAACTACGATGCTTGGCTGCTGCTTCAAAGCAGATGAGTGTCTGTAATGAAGGAATCATTCTGCGCATAAAATTCTCCCGAAGAGCGAGATAAAATAAAAAGTTCCTAGCCAGTCTGTAATTTTTGCCAAGACTTGAGCTATCAGGGTAATTACTCTTCTTATCTGTAAAAAAAACTTATAACACGATACAAGATATGCGTAAAAGGAATATCTGAATGAAAAATTATCGTTTGAAGCCTGTTCTGAACAGGAATAGCATGAAATCAATATAAGATATTCAGCAAGGCAAAGGACGCAATGAATCAGATGATCAACACTGAAAAAAAAGCTAAAGTTCATTTTAACTGGCAAGATCCGTTTTTATTAGAACAGCAACTGAATGAAGAAGAACGTATGGTTCGCGATACAGCTGCTGCATATTGCCAAGATAAGCTTATGCCACGTGTTTTGGAACAGTTTCGTCATGAAAAAACCGATCCTGCTATTTTTCGTGAAATGGGTGAGCTAGGACTACTCGGGCCAACTATTCCTGAACAGTACGGTGGTGCCGGTTTAAATTATGTCAGTTACGGTCTGATTGCACGTGAGATTGAGCGAGTGGATTCAGGCTATCGTTCTATGGCCAGTGTACAAAGTTCATTGGTGATGGTGCCAATTAATGAATTTGGCAGTGAAGAACAAAAACAGAAGTACTTACCAAAACTGGCTACAGGTGAATTCATTGGCTGTTTTGGTCTGACTGAACCGGACCATGGTTCTGACCCGGGCAGCATGTCAACTCGTGCTAAAAAGGTAGAAGGTGGATATCGCCTCTCAGGCGCAAAAATGTGGATTACCAATAGCCCGATTGCTGATGTATTTGTTGTGTGGGCAAAAGAAGTTTCTACTGACGGAAATGTTGGCCCAATTCGCGGTTTTATTCTAGAAAAAGGTTGGGAAGGGTTATCTGCACCGGCGATACATGGCAAGGTAGGCTTGCGTGCATCGATTACTGGCGAAATTGTTATGGATAATGTGTTCGTACCAGAAGAAAATGCATTTCCAGAAGTACAGGGACTACGCGGCCCATTTACCTGCCTGAATAGTGCCCGTTACGGCATTGCCTGGGGGGCCATGGGAGCTGCTGAATTTTGCTGGCATACGGCGCATCAGTATACGATGGACCGTAAACAATTTGGCCGCCCGCTTGCGGCTAACCAGCTGATCCAGAAAAAACTGGCAGATATGCAAACTGAGATTGCCCTTGGTTTACAGGTAGCTTTACGTTTTGGTCGTATGAAAGATGAGGGGATTGCTTCAGTTGAAGGCACTTCATTGATTAAGCGTAATAACTGCGGTAAGGCACTTGATATTGCCCGTTTGGCACGTGACATGCTGGGTGGTAACGGTATCAGTGATGAGTTTGGGGTAGCGCGTCATCTGGTTAACCTGGAAGTTGTAAACACCTATGAAGGTACTCATGATGTACACGCCTTGATTTTGGGTCGTGCCCAAACTGGTATAGCTGCTTTTTCAAACTAAACCATTCCAAGAAATTTGCTGAAGATGCCTGAGTGCATCTTCATGGCGAAGCTTTGCCTGAAAATGAACCTGACACGGACTTAAGGATTCATCATGAGCTTCTCTTGGCAAGGATTCCATACACGGATATGTACTTAAAGAAAAATAATAAAAGTCTTCAATGGAACACAAGATAAGACATCGATGACTCATTTGAGAAAATGAGGAATATTAAATGAATAATGAAGTACAAGTAGCGATCAAGCCTATAAAAGGAAATCTACCGTCTAATCTGGGTACTTATGAAAAAATAGGACCGCATACCTGGAAATTTGCACTGTTATTTACTTATTTTGCCATGGTGGTCGATGGTATCGATATTATGTTGCTCTCTTACAGTTTGACCAGTCTGAGAGCTGATTTTGGTCTGAGCGCTTTTCAGGCAGGAGCCTTAGGTAGCGCATCACTCGCTGGTATGGGGGTTGGTGGTGTGTTAGGTGGATGGGCCTGTGATAAATTTGGTCGGGTACGTACCATTGCTCATTCAGTGACCTTCTTTTCAGTTGCTACCTGTTTGCTCGGATTTACTCAAACCTTTGAACAGTTTATGGTATTGCGTTTTATCGGTGCTCTCGGGATAGGCGCATTATATATGGCTTGCAATACCCTGATGGCTGAGTATGTGCCAACAACTTACCGTACCACCGTACTCGGAACATTACAGACCGGGCAAACTGTGGGCTATATCGTAGCCACTTTATTGGCCGGCTCTATTATTCCTGAACATGGCTGGCGGGTTTTATTTTTTATTACCGTTATTCCGGCATTTATCAATATTTTCTTGCAGCGTTTCGTGCCTGAACCTAAATCATGGCAACTCAATAAAATTGCAGTGCTACAGGGAACTGCTCAAGTCCAGGATCAAGAAGTAGCACCAAAAAGCGGCAGTATCTATAAACAGATTTTTAGAAATTTTAAACATCGAAAAATGTTTTTACTGTGGATGACGACAGCATTTTTTCTGCAATTTGGCTATTACGGTATTAATAACTGGATGCCTAGCTATCTGGAAACTGAAGTTCATATGAATTTTAAAAACCTGACCAGCTATATGGTGGGTTCGTACACTGCAATGATTCTTGGGAAAATTCTGGCAGGCTTCTTGGCTGACAAGTTTAACCGTCGGTCAGTTTTCGTATTCGGTACTATTGCCAGTGCAATCTTCCTGCCGGTCATTATTTTCTTTAATACCCCAGATAATATTTTATATCTGCTTATTACCTTTGGCTTTCTTTATGGCATTCCGTATGGAGTCAATGCGACCTATATGGCGGAGTCGTTCTCAACGGATGTGCGTGGTACAGCCATTGGTGGTGCCTATAACATTGGACGTGTTGGGGCAGCAATTGCACCTGCAACGATTGGTTTCTTAGCCTCGGGCGGTACTTTTACGATGGCATTTATTGTCATGGGAGCAGCTTATTTTATTGCAGGCGTATTACCGGGACTGTTTATTCGTGACCGACAATATGATCCACAACAACAGTAAAAGGCAAGCATAAATTCTTTGATATAAGGAGACAAACATGGGTGCATTGCAGGGAATAAGGGTTCTGGACCTGAGCCGTGTACTGGCCGGACCATGGTGTGGACAGATTTTGGCAGATCTGGGAGCAGAAGTAATTAAGGTTGAACGACCAGGTACAGGTGATGATACTCGTATGTGGGGGCCACCCTGGATGCCTGATCAAAACGGAGAACAAACTCGTGAATCGGGATATTTCCAGTGTACCAACCGTAATAAACACTCAGTCGCTATTGATATGGCCACTCATGAAGGCCAGGAGCTGATCCGGGAGATGGCTAAAACAGCCGATGTAGTAATTGAAAATTATAAGGCAGGTTCACTGGTACGTTATGGACTGGATTATGACAGCCTTAAGGTTTTAAATCCTCAACTTGTATATTGTTCAATCACTGGTTTTGGTCAGGATGGACCACGAGCTGCTGAACCTGGCTATGATTTTATTATACAGGGTATGGCCGGCCTGATGAGTATTACTGGGGAACCAGACAGTATACCAGGTGGTGGTGCACAGAAGGTAGGCGTTGCAGTGGTAGATCTTCAAACCGGGTTATATGCCACAATTGCGATTCAGGCTGCATTACTGGCGCGTCAGCACACTGGACGGGGACAATACATTGATATGTCTTTACTGGATGTGCAGATTGCCGGTCTGGCAAATCAGGGGATGAATTACCTGAGTTCAGGTAAAGCGCCCCAGCGTATGGGAAATACACATCCAAATATTGTTCCCTATCAGACTTTCAGGGCGAAAGATAAAGAGTTTATTGTAGCCTGTGGAAATGATAGGCAATTCAGGGAACTATGTATTGCTATTGACCGGAAGGATTTATTAGGGCGCTCTGAGTTTTTAACCAACCAGATCCGGGTAAAACACCGGCATGAACTGGTGGGTATACTTTCAGATTATTTTCTGCAAGAAAATGCCCAGTATTGGGTAGAGCGAATCCATGCAGTGAAAGTACCAGTCGGTATGATAAATTCGATAGAAGAGGCATTTGCCGAGCCGCAAGTGCAGGCAAGACAGATGCTGGTCAAGCTGCCCCATGTGCTTAATCCTGCATTCAGAGTTATAGGCTCGCCAATCAAATTATCAGATACACCAGTAGAATACTGGCAAGCACCACCACGACTGGGTGAGCATACTGGCCAGATTCTCCGAGAGTTTAAAACCGAAGAGCAATTACAGCTTTTGCGTGAGAATAAGGTCATTGATGGACTGGACTTGTAATTTTATTACCATGCAGTGGTAGAAGAATTATATATATTTTACTTTTTAAATGGTTTATCAGGACTCTATAATTCCGGATTGAACAGGCGGTTTGATTCGGAAATTTTCTTGGCCATATAATGTGATTTTTTAAACCGAATCAAGATTACTTGTGACTGAAATTCCAATTCACCAAATTCTGGCTCAACCTGTACATAATGTAGCTGTCCAAACTCATCTCTGACTCTGGCCTGGGCTGAGAACCCTGGTCTTGCGCTACCACTAGAGATCGTTGCCAGTCGTCCCAGCAGGCTGGTATTTTTTTGGTTCAGCTTGGGTTTAATCACCTGATCCAGGCAATGGATCATGAACATGGTAAAGAAAATTGCAATAATCAGAGCAGGTAAAATAATATAAAAAGGTGAAATCAGCTGCTGTTGATTGGCGAAGTAAACGAACTGCAAAAAATACCCTGCAAAGCTAAAGTTCATGAGCAAAAATACAAAGATCAAAACCTTAGAAAACTTTACATCGAAGAGGGGGGAGTTCGAGATCCAAACCGGTATAAAGCGTTTGAGTAAATCGCTGGGCCGAAAACCGAACTGCATGCCGATAGTTTCTGCCATGCTGAGCAACACTAAAGCCAATAAACTGACATTAAATGGCATCAAATAATAATTAAGCAGCAGCGCAGCCATGACAGAACCTTTAATTAATCTTCTAGATAAATGCCGCCGTCAGAATGGACCTTAATGGCAACTTTCTCAAGCGACTGACCCTGACAAGGACCAGAAATACACTCTCCTGTCTCGACCAGGAACAATGCACCATGAGTCGAGCATTCTATGAATTCCTGATCACGGTCGAGAAACTGGTTCTCTAAAAATTCAAGCTCGGTTTGCAGATGCGGACAAAGATTCTGGTAAGCATAAAAACATCCATCGCGCTGGGTGATAAAAATATTATCACCATTAGCCGTTTCATAGCTGCGGGCTTCACGTTCTGGTATATCTTCAGTCAAGCATATTCTTTCCATATTATGGAGTTTCCTGTTTAAATTTTTGCAAGAGCTGACGGTATTGCTCCAGAGTTAACCGGGGGCCAAAATTTGCAACCACCTCACTAGAAATTAAAATAGCCAGCTCTGCCGCAGTTTTTATATCCATACCTGCATTCATAGCATAAAGTAGAGCGCCAGCAAATGCATCACCTGCGCCATTGGCATCTACAGCGATTACGCTACGACCTGGTACCTGCAAGTGCTGTTCGGCTGTAGCAAGTATTGCACCCTGTGCGCTGCGGGTAATAACAACATACCGACTTTTAAATTTCAATTTTTCTAAGGCCTGCTCTGCAGTTGAGGCGCCGGTATACATCATGGCTTCATGCTCATTACAGAATAGCAGGTCTACACCGTCATCAATCATTTCGTCCAGTCCTTCACGTGCATACTGCACCATAGCCGGATCAGATAAAGTCAGCGCAATTTTTACCCCATGTGTACGGGCAATACGACGTGCTTCACGTACAGCGGCACGTGCAGTGGGGCTGGTTGACAGATAACCCTCAATATATAACCACTTTGCAGTTTGAAGAGGCGAGAAATCAATCTGGGTTTCCGAGAGTTCAGCAGTAATCCCAAGATAGGTTTGCATGGTACGTTCAGAATCTTCACTGATGAGTACCATGCAAGTACCGGTTACACCATCACTAATTGACTTGGCACTGGTTTTTACATCGGCTGCATTTAAACCGTTAAGATAGACTAGGCCAAGCTCATCATTACCTACACGACAGGCATAAAATGCTTTACCGCCTAGGGCGCTAAATGCCACCGTTGTATTGGCTGCTGAGCCACCGCTTGCCTGACCTTTATAAACTTGGGTTGCTTTCAGATTCTCATATAAGGCTGACTGAACATCACCTTCGGCCAGTTGCATGGTACCTTTTTGCAGATTCTGCTGAGTGAGGAATTCATCAGTAACTCTAAATTCTTGGTCAATTAATGCATTGCCAATTGCAAAAAGGTCAACAGTCGCCATGTTTCTTGCCATTTATCATATAAAAAAACAAGTTTACCTTAATGCTTATGTTTCTTATAGATTAATGAATAAAATTCAATACGTTTATTAAAAGAAGGGGTGCGTTCTTCATTCCTCCCTATTGAAATAGAGGGTTAGCAACTATTTTACTTTAGCTGAACTGGAATTAGGACCATACTGAATCTAGCCATCTTGAAACCTACTGTTTATTTGAGACAAGGTTGAAAAAACCGATCATGCCATCATTAAAAATCTATTGTTTTAGTCAGGTTTAAAACGTGAATTGTGACTAAAACTATAGGTATAATGCAATTTATTGAATATTTTAAAAGTATGAGGAGATCACATGACTGTCGATGTCACTGAAACCATTAATCAAACTGTTCATCCCGCGTTTCAGTTGGTACGTCAACACCATGTCGAGGCCCTAGACATTTTAGTGTCTGAATACAAACACAAGGTTACAGGGGCGGTGCATTACCATCTAGCCACTGACTATGATGAAAACGTATTCTTGGTAGCTTTTCGTACCCAGCCCATGGATTCAAAAGGTACTGCTCATATTTTGGAGCATACTGCTTTATGTGGCTCAGAAAAATTTCCGGTCCGTGATCCATTCTTTTTAATGATCCGCCGTTCATTAAATACTTTCATGAATGCTTTTACAGCGGCAGACTGGACAGCCTATCCGTTTGCGACCCAAAACAAGAAAGATTTTCAGAACCTGTTATCTGTTTATCTCGATGCAGCCTTTGCTGCAAACCTGAATCCTCTGGATTTTGCTCAGGAAGGTATTCGGGTAGAGCTCGAAGATGACCAGCCTGTCTATAAAGGCGTGGTTTTTAATGAAATGAAGGGGGCGATGAGTTCACCTTCAGATCAGTTGTATCATCAGCTGGCAGAACATTTATTCCCACAAACCACTTATCATTATAATTCAGGTGGTGATCCTAAAGACATTCCTGATCTGACTTATGAGCAGCTAGTCGATTTTTATAAGTCGCATTATCATCCAAGTAATGCAGTCTTTATGACTTTTGGTAATCTTTCGGCGTATGAGTTGCAGGAACAGTTTGAAACACTGGCTTTAAACAAGTTTAAACCTGGAAAAACACTCTATTCTACTCCGGAAAAACGCCTGTCAGCCCCTATAGAGGTTACTGAAACTTATGCAGTAGATGGCGATGAGCTAACAGATAAAACTTATCACGTATTGGGCTGGTTGTTACCTCAGGCTAGTGACATCAAATTGCGTTTAGGTATGCGTCTGGTTGAAGGCATATTACTGGAAGACTCGGCTTCACCCTTACGGCATTATCTGGAAACCTGTGGATATGCACAGTCTACAGGCCCGTTTATGGGAGTAGATGACAGCAACTTTGAGATGACTTTTTATTGTGCAGTGCAAGGTTCTAATCCGGAGCATGCACAGACATTTAAGGAAGGCGTACTTAATATCTTGCAGGAAGTGGCATCAAAACCTGTAGAGTCAAAACTGATTGAAGCAATTTTGCATCAGATCGAACTGCATCAGCGTGAAATTGGTGGTGATGGTACACCTTATGGCCTCAGTCTAATCTTGAATGGTTTGAGTAGTGCTATTCATCACAATGACCCAATTCATGTATGGGATGTCGACAGCGCGATTGAACAGGTAAGAGAAGAACTAAAAGATCCAATGTGGCTGTCTAGCCTGATCCAGACTTATCTGCTTGATAACCCGCATCGTGTTCAACTGACGCTGGTTCCTGATGCTGAAAAGTCTCTAAAGGATGAGCAGGCTGAAAAAGCTCGTCTGGCTAAACTCGCTGAGACATTGTCTGAAGCAGACCGTAAACAGATTCTGGAAAATACAGAAGCATTGAAGCAACGTCAGAATATGGAAGATGATCTGGACCTGTTACCTAAAGTAGGTTTGGAGGATGTGCCTGAAGAGCTGCACATTGTACAGGGTCAGCTGCGTGAAATTATCTGTAATAATCTGGATACCCCTTTAAATCTTTACCATGCTGGAACAAATGGTATTTATTATCAGCAGGTGCTGATCCAGATTCCTGACGAGATAATAAATTCACCTTACTTTAACTTGCTGTCAGTCCTGATGGGTGAGGTGGGTGCAGGAGAGTATGGCTATCTTGAACTGCAACAGCTGCAAACTGCAGTGAGTGGTGGGTTAGGCATGGGTGCTTCATTACGCAGCAAAGTTAATGATAAAGGTCGTATAAGTGCCTGGCTGACATTAACCACTAAGTCACTGGTTAATAAATTTGATGCGATCCATCTACTTAAGCTAGCTTTTGAGCAGCTTCGTTTTGATGAAAAAAGCCGTATCATAGAACTTCTGCAACAGCGTAAAACCCGTTGGCATTCACGGATTTCCGGCTCAGGACATAGTTATGCGATGCAAACAGCGTCACGTAACATGAGTGCACTGGCTCGTCGTGATTACCATACGACAGGACTGGGTGCGCTCAACTGGATGACAGATCTGGTCAGCAAGATTGAAAAAGATGAGGCAGAGTATCATCGCCTTATTGATGAGTTGAAGTTAATTCATCGCAAATTATTACAGGCTCCTAAACAGTTTTTACTGGTGTGTGAAGAACACCAGACTGAACGCTTGTTGGAAGAAATCCAGGAAGTATGGAATAAACTGGCTGTAGATCAAACTCAAGCTGAGCTGACTCAGGTTAAATTCGAAGATAATAACGCGGATGAAGCCTGGTTAATCCAGTCTAATGTTCAGTTCTGTGCCTCAGCTTATCAGGCTGTTGAAGTCTCCCACCCGGATGCTGCACCGTTAATGGTATTGGCTGCATACTTGCGTAACGGCTTTTTGCATAGCGCTATTCGTGAAAAAGGTGGGGCTTATGGTGGAGGAGCCAGCTATGATGGTAATGCTTGCAGTTTCCGTTTCTATAGTTATCGCGATCCACGTCTTGCAGAAACTTTCAACGACTTTGATTCAAGCTTGAACTGGTTATTTAATGCTGAACAAAAACCACACCAGTTAGAAGAAGCTATTCTTGGTTTGGTCGCCAGTATGGATAAGCCGGGTTCTCCAGCGGGTGAAGCTATTACAGCATGTTATGCATTACTGCATGAACGTACGCCAGCCTTTAGAAAAATCTTGCGTCAGCGTATATTACAGACTACTTTTGATGATCTGAAACGGGTTGTAAATATTTATCTGACCGGTCAGAAACCGGTTAGAGCGGTGGTTGCACCATTTGCAAAGCGTGATGAATTAGTACAACTCGGTTTTGAAATTAAACAAGTCAAATAAATAAAACTGAAAACTGGAGAATAAAATGTCGTTCAAAGCCTTTGAACGGCCCTCACTTCAGCTGGGTATCCTTGCGATACTTGGCGTGGTGGTGGTGTCTACAAGCCATGCGGAAGATCCTGCGGCGGCTAAACCTGCGAGTGCACAAGCGTGTGTAGGACTTGCTTCCAATGCAGATCGTCTGGCCTGTTATGATGCATTGTTTGTGGTACCCGAAGCAGAAAAACCCTTAGTGGTGGCTCAACGCAAAGCAGTAGAAGATCCGAAAATTGATCCGAATGTTTCATTGCTGGACCGCCGTTGGGAGCTTTCTCCAGAAAGCAAGCTCGGTACATGGAATATTCGTGCGCCCCAGCCAGTCTATTTGCTGCCAGCTTATTGGACCAGCGATAAAAATGAAACACCTTCGAGTCCAAATCCTGAAAATACAGTCTCTGCAGAAGATGCACAGGACCTTAAGTCAATTGAAGCCAAGTTCCAGATTTCCTTTAAAACCAAAGCGGCAGAAAATATATTTGGTGATAATGGCGACCTATGGTTAGGTTATACCCAGTCGTCACGCTGGCAGGTATATAACGAAGATGAATCCCGTCCGTTTCGGGAAACTAATTATGAGCCTGAAGTCAGCCTGATGTTCCGCACGAATTATAATTTGCTAGGTTTAAACGGCCGGTTACTGGGTTTGACTTTTAATCACCAGTCTAACGGCCGTGCAGATCCTTTATCGCGTAGCTGGAATCGTATCATTATGAATGTCGGGCTTGAGCATGAAAATTTTGCTCTTATGCTGCGGCCTTGGTACCGTATTGAGGAAAATGCAAGTGATGACAACAATGCAGATATTGATGACTATATCGGCCGTGGAGATTTAACGGCCTTCTATCGCTGGAAAGATCACGATTTCTCTTTGATGTTGCGGCACTCTCTAAAAGGAGGCGATGACTCACATGGTGCTGCCCAATTTGACTGGGCATTCCCGATTAGCGGCAAATTGCGTGGACATTTTCAATTGTTTGATGGTTATGGCGAGAGCTTGATTGATTATAATCACCGTGCTACCTATGTGGGTCTGGGTGTTTCACTCATGAACTGGTACTAGAGCCCTACTGTAAAAAACCACTCTCAAGAGTGGTTTTTTTAATTTAACCGATCTGGATATCGGTTGGCGGGTGCTTAAGCCGGCTCTTCTTTGGAGTTGCAATCAGATATGCTAATGTTAAAGGACCAAGCCGTCCGGCATACATCAGGAAAATAAGGATCATTAAGCTGCCAGGACTCAGTTCACTGGTAATCCCGCGCGATAAACCTACAGTACATGCAGCAGAGACAATTTCGAATAGCAGATCCAAAAAGTTTTGCCGGGGTTCCAGCAGAAGAATCAGGAAAAATCCTCCAAAGATTAAAATGCAGGTAATCATGGCGACGGCCAGTGCCTTCACTGTGGTTTCCTGTGAGATTGAATGGTTAAAAGCACGGACTTCCTCATTACGGCGCAAGAAAGAAATTACGCTGAGCAGTAAGACTACAAATGTACCTACTTTAATACCCCCCGCCGTGCTGAGAGAGCCACCTCCAATAAACATCAATAACATCACCACTAACGTCGAAGTACTCGTCATTGAACCTGTATCAATGGTATTTAGGCCAGAGGAACGTGGCGCAGTGGCCTGAAACCAAGCATGTACAGCCTGTTCACCCAGATTTAGCTGACCGAGCGTCTGATAATTGGTTGCTTCTAACATCCAGATCACTATAAAAGCCAACAGATTGATAATGGCAATGGAACTCAATACCAACTTGCTGTTGGCGCTAAGTTTGCTCCAGCTTTTGGAGCGTTTTATATCCATGAGTACAATAAAACCGATTCCCCCAATGATATAGAGCAGGCTAATAACCAAGTAAACCAGATATTGCCCTTCAAAGCTCATCAGGCTATCGCCAAAAATAGAAAAACCGGCATTGTTAAATGAAGAAATACTGTAAAAAATTGCATAATGCAGGCTAGTTGGAAAGCCGTATTCAGGCGTAAATAATACCGTTAATATGACTGTGCCGATGAGCTCAAAAAATAAAGTATAGAAAAAAACGCCTTTGGCTACAAAAGTGACCTTAGACAGATTGGTTTGTCCGGTAGCAGTTTGTGCCATCATCTGCTGTCTGAGACGTACTTTAGGAGAAAGGCTCAGTGCTGCCAGAATGGCAAAGGTCATAAAACCTAGGCCCCCGCTCTGAATAAGGAGCAAGAGTACTGTCTGGCCAAAACCTGTTAGAGAGTCATGAACACTGATGGTGGATAAACCAGTAATCGTGACTGCCGATGTAGCAGTAAATAATGCATCCATCCAGCTCAAATGGCCGTGGTGAGAGATAGGCAGGCGCAACAACAGGGTTCCAACCAGAATGAAACTTAAAAATCCTAAAGCCAGAAGTGTAGGAGGGCTCAGGTTAACAGTTCGTTGTGTGAGATGTCTAAAATTAGGAAAATGCATATTAGAGAAAACGCATTGAAAGTCTTTGGAGCTGCTCCAGAGAGCCTTCTATGATTAAAATATCTCCATACTTTAAAGTGAAATCTGGAGCAGGCTCATAAAAAATTTCTTTGCCGCGCTTTAAAAGCAGCAGATGAACTTTTGCGACCTGGTTAATCAGGCCAAACAGATGCACACCTTCAAGTTTATTTTCAATATTGATCCGAACTATAAAATGATCATCCTCAAGTGCCATGTAACGGCTGACCATAGGATAATTTAAAGCTTGGGCGACCCTGACCCCCATATCTTCTTCAGGGTGAATGATCTTGTCGATGCCTAAATGACTCAGAATCATATGATGTGCCTTGGTCTTGGCTTTCACCCAGATCTTGTTTACCCCCATGTTTTTCAGGTGTAGAACACATAAAATACTGGCTTCAATATCCTCACCAATTGCCACTACGACAGCATCACAATCCTGAATATTAAGCTCTTCGAGCACATGTTCATCAGTCGCATCGGCAATCACTGCATGTGATAACTGGTCACCAATATTTTCAACGTGACGTTTAACCAGATCTATACCAATCACGTCATGCTTGAGGCGGGTAAGTTCGGTAGCGACAGTAGCTCCAAAGCTACCCAGACCAATTACGGTAAATAAAGCCATTCAGAAAACCTGCTATCTTTCTTCTAAAGTCTGCACTGTAAAGAGTACAAAGCTTAATCTATTATACAGCGTGATAATATCACTTTAGTTTTAATTATTTTGAGGTTGCTGTGTTACAAAAAATACAGGGTATTACCTTAATAAAAAAGAAAATTTTAAAGTGTTTTAAAACCCCAAACGGATAGGTTTAAATAAAATGATATAAAATAAAAAACCGGCTCTAGGCCGGTTTCTATTTACCAGAAACTATTTAAGAAAACGCTTATAGCCAATATTATGAGTTATTTCTTCATACGGATAAGTGATTGTTTTCAAGGTTTCAATTATTCCATCCGGATTCTGCTTGGCATCTGTCGCTTCCATACCCACCAGAACCCGTCCTTCAGCTGCGCCATGGTTGCGGTAGTGGAACAGGGTAATATTATGAGTCGGGCCAAGGCGTTCAAGGAACGTCAGCAGGGCACCTGGACGTTCCGGAAACTCTACCCGGAACAGGCGCTCATTTTCAATATTGGCATGGCCACCAATCAAATAGCGGATGTGCAGCTTGGCAACTTCATCATAGGACAGGTCATCCACCTCGTAACTTTCTTTTAGCAGGTTATGGATTTCATGGCGTTCTGCTTCACCACCTTTTAAACTGATGCCCACAAAAACCTGTGCCGAGTCACTTTCACTGGCGCGGTAGTTAAATTCAGTAATATTACGACCTTGCAGGGTCCGGCAAAATTGTAAAAAGGCACCTTTCTGCTCAGGAATGGTTACAGCATAGATTGCTTCACGACGTTCACCCAGTTCTGTACGTTCAGCGATATAGCGTAATCGGTCAAAGTTCATGTTTGCACCGCAAACAATAGACACAATATTTTTACCAGTCAGTTTATGCTGTTCAATATACTTTTTAATACCTGCCAATGCCATTGCACCAGAAGGTTCGACAATACTGCGGTTTTCATCAAATGTTTCTTTAATTGCTGCACAAATTTCGTCTGTATTTACCAGAACAACCTCAGGCTCAACAATCGGGCCCGAATTATCAGATTTCTGCAAGCGGATTACTTCAAAAGGCTTTTCACCAATCTGTGCTACTGCTGTACCATCTGCAAACAGGCCTACCGATGGCAAAATTACACGCTCACCAGATTCTAGGGCTGCCTTTAAACAGGCTGATTCATCATATTCGACAGGAATCACTTTTACATGTGGCGCAACATCACCTAAATAGGCAGCTATACCTGCTATCAGGCCACCGCCACCTACTGCAACAAATACATATTCTACATCACGCCACTGGCGCAAAATTTCATTGGCGATGGTCCCTTGTCCGGCCATAACCAGTTCATCGTCATAAGGCGGGATAAAAGTCATACCTTCTTCTGATGCACGTTGAATTGCATATTTGTTGGCAATATCAAAAGAATCGCCGTGTAGAACCACTTCACCACCAAGGCGTTTTACAGCCTGAATTTTAATATCTGGTGTGGTTTTTGGCATAACAATAATGGCACGAATTCCCAGTTTCTTTCCAGACAGGGCAACACCTTGGGCATGGTTACCTGCTGAAGCTGTAATTACGCCACGTTCTAGCTGAGTTTTGGGTAATTGGCTAATGCGGTTATAAGCACCGCGCAGCTTAAATGAAAAAACTGGCTGTAAGTCTTCACGTTTAAAGCGAATATTGTTGTTTAGTTTTTCACTAATTCGTGGCGCTGCTTCGAGTGGGGTTTCGATTGCAACATCATAAACCGTTGCTTGTAAAATTTGTCGAACCAAACGAGACAGCATGTTAATCTTCCATCTAACAGTTTAAAATAGGGGCTTATTGTAACAAACCCCTGTACATTTGCGCCGTTTAATTGGCCAATTTGCTAAAAATAGTTGAGTGAAGTCATGAGTCTGTATACCACCCAAGATGAAAAAAAACAGGCAGCTGCCAAAGCGGCGCTAAAACATTTGCCTCGAGGCGGTATTTTGGGCGTAGGCACAGGGAGCACGGTTAATTTCCTGATCGAGTTATTGCCAGAGCTGCAACTTGAAGCAGCAGTGGCCAGTTCTAATGCAACAGCAGAGCGACTGAAAAAACTGGGCATTGAAGTGGTTGACATGAACCATGTTGGCGGTTTGGATGCCTACGTCGATGGTGCAGATGAAATCGACCGTCATATGCATATGATTAAAGGGGGCGGTGCAGCACTGACTCGTGAAAAGATTGTTGCTTCAATTGCTAAGAAATTTGTTTGTATTGTAGATGACTCGAAGTGGGTAGAACAGCTGGGCCGTGATTTTCCTTTGCCTGTAGAAGTCATTCCTATGGCACGTTCTGCGGTAGCACGTAAACTGGTAAGTCTGGGCGGCGATCCGGTATATCGTGAAGGGGTGATTACAGATAATGGTAATGTGATTCTGGATGTCTATAATCTGAATATCTTGAATGCACTCGAACTTGAAAAAACCATCAATAATATTCCGGGAGTAGTAACCAACGGTATATTTGCGATCAACAAAGCTGATATTGCAATTGTGGCTACCAATAATGGCATTGAAGAACGTACAGCCATTTAATGCAGCAGGCTGAATTACCTGAAATCAGAATTGTTCGGCATGCAACAGCAAAACGCTTGCGCTTGCGTGTCGAACCACAAGGGGTGCGGCTCACTGTACCTCTGCGTTGTACTAAGAAACAGATAGAACAGTTTTTATCTCAGGCAGAGAACTGGTTATTAGAGACATGGCATAAACAGCAGAGCCAGATACCAGATCTGTTTTCTATTCCAGAGTCTATAAAATTTTTTAATTGCCCTGCCGAGCTTGCAATAAAGCAATGTGCGCAAAAAAACTCTTTTATTTTAAATATAGAGCAGCAGATTCTTATTAATCAGAATCACCCTGAACATAGCTTAAAAGCCTGTGTAATAGATCAGGCAAAGCAGCTTCTACCTGATTATCTCGAATCCATAAGTCAGGAAATTGGGTTGCCTTATAAAACATGCAGTATTCGCCAGCCCAAGACCCGTTGGGGGAGTTGCAGCAGCGTACATGATATTATGCTGCATGCAGGCGCGATATTAATGCCAGAGCAACTGGTGCGCTACCTGTGTATTCATGAACTGGCACATACCCGGCATTTTAATCATAGTCCTCTGTTTTGGGCAGAAGTGGCGCGGCATGATCCAGATTATCTGGTGCACCGTCAGCAGCTTAAGAGTTATAAGTTACCTGGCTGGTGGTATGTATAGACTGTGATCCGATGCAGTTGCACATTGTAGAAAATGAGATGAACTGCCATACTAGCCGGGTTTAGGTAAACCTTGAGGAAATAAGAGTGATTTCTGTCGGAATTGTGGGTGGTACAGGTTATACAGGCGTTGAATTGCTACGTCTTTTATTACGGCATCCCGATGTTCAAGTCAGTGTACTCACCTCACGTACAGAAGCAGGCAAGCGTGTAGATGACATGTTCCCAAGTCTGCGCGGCCATACCGATCTTCAGTTTTCAGATCTGGATATGAATGTCCTGAAACATTGTGATGTGGTGTTTTTTGCTACACCGCACGGTGTTGCCATGAAGCACGCTGCCGAGCTGGTTGCTGCTAATACCAAAGTGATTGATCTGGCAGCTGACTTCCGTTTACAGAACTTGCAGCAGTTCGAGAAATGGTATGGTCTGGAACATAGCTGTCCGGATATATTGACTGAATCAGTTTACGGTTTAACCGAACTTAACCGTGAAAAAATCAAGCAGGCTAAGGTAGTAGGAAATCCGGGCTGTTATCCAACTACGGTTCAACTTGGTCTGGCGCCACTATTTAAATCTGAACAAGAGCTGGTTAAACCAGCCAGTATTATTATTGATGCTAAGTCTGGCGTTTCAGGGGCGGGTCGTAAAGCCAGTCTTGGCATGATTTACAGCGAAAATGCCGATAATTTTAAAGCTTATGGTGTTGCCGGTCACCGTCATCATCCAGAGATAGTAGAGGCGTTAGAGAACATTTCTGGCCAGAGCGGTGTATTTGACCAGATTCTGTTTATTCCACATCTGGTACCGATGATTCGCGGTATGTTCAGTACTATTTATGTTGATTTAACTGAACAGGGACAAAATACTGATCTACAGTCACTTTATGAAATCTTTTATGCCGATGAACAGTTTGTTGATGTAATGCCATCCAGTAGCTCACCTGAAACTCGTAGTGTACGTGGTGCCAACCAGTTACGTATTGCCCTGTATAAGCCACAGCCAACAAAACTGGTTATTTTAGTGGTTCAGGACAATCTTGTTAAAGGTGCAGCGGGTCAAGCGGTACAAAATATGAACCTAATGTTTGGTTTTGCTGAAAATGCTGGTCTGACCGGTATTGGCTTATTACCATAAAAAACGCTTTTGAACTTCACACATATTTATTTTTAGATTTAAATGTGTGCTTTGAAAAAATTTTTGTATTTTAGAGATGACGATGCAAAACACAGAACCTAATACCACGTCACATAAAGTGAAGAAGCCATTTTTGCAAACCAATATACCATTGGTTATGGGAGGAGCACTTCTGACATTAGGAAGCCTGGCATTAGGATATTCAGTTGGCCATCGTCAAGGCTTGTCAGTGGTCGGTTATGATGCAGATGCCGAGCAACTGGTTGAAGTGGTCCAGAAGCAGAAAACTGCTCTAAATGCCTTAAACAAGAGCTTGAATGCAGCAATTCAGGAGCGCGATGTGGCGGTAAGCAATTCTAACGATTTGTATACTGCATTAAATGAAGCCCGTGCCAAGCAGTCTCAGGTTGAGGGTATGAGCCTGATCTATCGTGAAGTACTACGTGACCGTGGTGGCCTGAGTCTGACTATACAAAATTTGGGAATTAAACCGCTTCCTGAAAATGCTTATGAGTACCAGCTTGATCTGGTACAGGTCAGCCCCAATAAACGTCGTGCTTCAGGTTCGGTTGAGCTGCGCCTGATTCAGGGCACAGAGGTGCTGGTTGTACCTCTTGAAGACAATAAATTTAATTTCGAAGACTTTGAGCGTCTGACCGGGCGCTGGACTATGCCAAAAGGCTTTACACCTCAATTTATTGAGGTCCGTTTAACTGGAGCAGGCACGCCAGTCATCAAGCGTTTCAGCTGGCAACGTGGAAAACCTGTTGAAAATTCATCAGCATTTATTTCTGAAATTCCTCAAGCAGAAGCAAATGCACAGTAAGTGAAATAAAGATTGTATGCGAGCTACTAAGCGTAAAATAACCTTAAACGAAGTGAAAGCCTCTTTTTGTCAGACCGGCCTAGTTGATTGGCATCTTAATCCACGCTTAAGCGATTCGCAAAATGATGAAGCTGATGGAGAAATTGCAGTTAAACCTGCACCTCCGCAGTTAAAAAAACCACCCCTGTATGCCGTTGTTTTACTAAATGATGACTACACCCCAATGGACTTTGTAATTGAAATTTTACAACAATACTTTGCATTAAATCTTGACCAGGCAACTCAAGTAATGCTAACAGTACATTATGAAGGAAAAGGGGTTGCTGGCATCTATCCGCGAGATATTGCGGAGACCAAGGCAAACCAAGTAAACAATTATGCTCGGTCGCAAGGTCATCCATTACTTTGCCAAATTGAGCCAAAATATTAAGGGGGTCGCATGCTCAGTCGTCAACTCGAAGTATCCTTACGTTTGGCTGTAAGCATGGCTCGACAAAAGAGACATGAGTTCCTAACGGTTGAACACCTATTGCTGGCTTTGCTGGACAATGATTCTGCAGTCAATGCGTTAAAAGCATGCGGTGCAGATATCGTTTTACTGCGTAAAGAGCTAGAAGAATATGTAGAACAACATACCCCTAAACTTGGTGAAAACAGTGACCAGGCACCACATCCGACAGAAAGCTTTGACCGGATTCTGCAACGTGCTATTTTTCATGTACAGTCCAGTGGCGGTGACCGTAATGTAGAAGGTGCCGATGTTTTGGTTGCAATGTACTCTGAGCGGGATTCCTTTGCAGTCTATTTGCTCAAGCGTCATCAGATTAACCGTTTGACCCTGACTCAATATCTTTCGCATGGTACTCGAAAAGACGAAGTACATATGGAAGAAGAAGCTGAAGATATTGAAGGCGAGGCTACCAGTTCTGCCAATGCAGGGCCGCTGGAACTCTATACTACAAATCTGAATATTGAAGCTCAAAAAGGTAAAACTGATCCACTGATTGGTCGTGAAAAAGAAATCGAGCG
Source organism: Acinetobacter sp. 1294596 (assembly GCF_000582925.1). Classification (NCBI taxonomy): domain Bacteria; kingdom Pseudomonadati; phylum Pseudomonadota; class Gammaproteobacteria; order Moraxellales; family Moraxellaceae; genus Acinetobacter; species Acinetobacter sp. 1294596. The sequence continues at coordinate 25,390 of NZ_JFCC01000018.1, forward strand.
TGCCGCACAAATTTTATGTCGTCGCCGTAAAAATAACCCGCTTCTGGTGGGTGATCCAGGTGTGGGAAAAACTTCAATTGCTGAAGGTCTTGCATGGCTGATCGTCAATAACAAGGCGCCTAAGCCGCTGGCGAATGCTGAAATTTACAGTCTGGATATTGGTGCGCTAGTCGCAGGCACCAAATACCGTGGAGACTTTGAAAAGCGTTTAAAACAGCTGTTAAATGCCCTGAAGAAAAAACCGGAAGCTGTGTTATTCATTGATGAAATTCATATGATTATTGGTGCTGGCTCTAGCATGGGCAGCACGATGGATGCATCAAACCTGATTAAGCCAGCGCTGGCAAATGGTACTTTACGTTGTATTGGTTCAACCACGTTCCAAGAATACCGTCAAGTATTTGAAAAAGATCATGCCTTATCACGTCGATTCCAGAAAATTGATGTAAACGAACCGACAATTTCAGAAAGTATAGATATTCTACGTGGCTTAAAACCTAAATTCGAAGACTTTCATCATGTAGAGTATGAAGATAGTGCCTTGGTTGCTGCGGTAGAGCTATCATCCAAGTTTATTAATGACCGCTTTCTGCCAGACAAGGCAATTGACGTAATTGATGAAGCGGGGGCACAGCGGAGATTAAAAGCTGATGCAGACAATACCCTGATTACAGTTGAAAATATTGAAGATATTATTTCAAAAATTGCCCGTATTCCACCCAAAACTGTCTCTAAAGATGATAAAACAGTACTGAGTCATTTAGAGCGTGATCTAAAACGTGTTGTTTTTGGACAGGATGAAGCAATTACTGCACTGGCTTCAGCAATCAAGCTATCGCGGGCCGGCCTTAAGTCGCCAGATAAGCCGGTTGGCAGTTTTGTATTCGCAGGACCAACAGGTGTTGGTAAAACTGAAGTGACCAAACAGCTGGCAAAAATTTTAGGGCTTGAGCTGGTACGCTTTGATATGTCCGAATATATGGAGCGTCATACGGTTTCACGTCTGATAGGTGCTCCTCCTGGTTATGTTGGTTATGATCAGGGTGGTCTGCTGACTGATGCAATCCATAAAAATCCGCACTGTGTATTGCTTCTGGATGAAATTGAAAAAGCTCATCCGGATGTATTCAACCTGTTATTACAAGTGATGGATCATGGGTCACTGACAGACAATAATGGCCGTAAATCAGATTTTCGCAATGTGATCCTGGTTATGACTACGAATATCGGTGCAGAAAGTATCTCGCGTACTAGTATTGGTTTCGTAGAGCAGGACAACAGTAATGATAATCAGGAAGCAATGAAGAAAGCGTTCTCACCAGAGTTCCGTAATCGTCTGGATGGCGTAATTCAATTTAAGCCATTACCAACTACGATTATCGAATCTGTAGTAGACAAGTTCCTGACAGAACTGCAAGCACAATTGGATGAGAAAAAAGTTGTGCTGGAAGTGGATCAGAGTGCGCGTGAATGGTTAACAGAACAGGGTTATGACCGTCTGATGGGTGCACGTCCAATGCAGCGCTTGATTCAGGAACATCTGAAAAAACCGCTTGCAGAAATGATCCTGTTTGGTGAGCTGGCTGAACATGGCGGTAACGTTGCGGTATCCGTGAAAAAAGAAAATGGACAGGCTGTTGGACTGAAACTGGAAGTCTTTGAAGACCAGACAGCTGAACCTGCTTAAGCTCTATTTAAAGCTATAACCCGTGTTTCGACACGGGTTATTTTTTGGAAATTTTATGGACTTACAGTTTACCAAGATTTTAACAACTTTCTTTTTATTCTTTATGACAGCGTTGGCTGAAATTCTTGGCTGTTATTTTCCCTATCTGATATTAAAAGACGGTAAGTCAGCCTGGTTGTGGCTACCCGCAATAATCAGTCTGGCAATTTTTGTATGGTTGCTGACTTTACATCCGGCAGCCTCAGGACGAATTTATGCAGCCTATGGCGGAATTTACATATTCACAGCGCTCTTATGGTTACGCTGGGTTGACCAGGTCATACTGACGCGCTGGGATCTGTTAGGCGGAGCAATTGTGCTTTTGGGTGCAAGTATTATCATTTTACAGCCTCAAGGGTGGCTACGTTAAAGCACCTATAGTAATTTGCCCCTTGAGTCTTTATTTTAAAACTTGCATTGGGTATTTTTCATTTTAATCTGATATCGTCCATAGTCAGAATTAAGTGTCATGTTTAATTCATATGGGTTAACGCGCTGAAACTCATGTTCAAAAAAGTGCGAACAGTTGTTGATGACTCCTTTTCTAAATAATTGTTCTACTTTATTTTGTCCTACAGACTGGGCAAACTGCCTAAAATCAGGTGTAACAATTAGTCCCTGTACCTCTATATGATCTGCATAGCTCATGACCTGTTCAAGTACAGTATTTTCATCGACCTGATAAGGTAGAACACGTGAATTTTCTTCACTCAAAGCTTGTAGCACATCATTCAGACGGTTTTTATCAGTAATCTTATAATCGGAGCTTATAATGCGCTCTTGTATTAAGTACTGATCTAGACTGGTGGGCTGTGCGTATAGAGTAAAACTAGACAATAGGGCAGAAAGGAAAAGAGTCGTTTTAATCAGCATTATAAAATCACATATAAATATTATAGTTTTTATTATATGAAGATCAAGGCTTAAAAAAGCACCCGAGGATGCTTTTAATACAAAAAGATACTTATTAAGACTGTTTCATATTTTCATTGAGCAGGAACTCTACCAATGCTTTTTGAGCATGCAGACGATTTTCGGCTTCATCCCATACTACTGCATTTTTATGATCCAGCATGTTCTCTGAAATCTCTTCACCGCGGTGAGCAGGTAAACAGTGCATAAACAGACAGTCCGGATGTGCAAGTCCCATCAATTTTTCATTTACTTGAAACTGTGCAAACGCCTGTTCACGGTGTTTCTGTTCTTCTTCCTGCCCCATGCTGGCCCAGACATCTGTTACGATCAAATCGGCATTGACGGCAGCATCTTCTGCATTGTTAAAGACTTCAACACAATGTGCAAATTCGGTAAGAAATTCTTCTTTAGGTTCATAACCTGCTGGAGATGCAATCTTGAGTTTAAAGCCCATCATATGTGCAGCTTCAATATAGGAGTTACACATATTATTGCCATCACCGATCCACGCTACAGTTTTGCCTTCAATCGAACCACGATGCTCGATATAGGTTTGCAGGTCTGCTAGTAACTGACAAGGATGATGATCATCGGTTAAGCCATTAATTACTGGAACTTTGGAGTAAGAAGCAAACCGTTCGACAATGTCATGACCAAAAGTACGGATCATGACAATATCGAGCATACTTGAGATTACACGGGCTGAGTCTTCAATAGGCTCACCTCGGCCAAGCTGGGTATCACGTGAAGACAGAAAAATTGCATCGCCACCAAACTGGCTCATACCGGCTTCAAAAGAGATACGGGTACGGGTGCTTGATTTTTCAAAGATCATTCCCAATACTTTACCAACAAAGGGTTGATAGACTTCATTGTTGTGCTGCATGCGCTTGAGTTCGCTGGCGCGTTCCAGGATGCGGTTGAGTTCCAGACTTGATAAGTCGCGTAAAGTAAGAAAATGCCGTAGAGTCATGTTTGCTCCACAATAATTGCTGTATAAAACAACAATTAGTTGCTTGCTGTTAGTGGAAAGGAAACGAATTAATATACTATAAGAGAATCAAAATGCAAAAGAACTAAGCCTTTTGATGGCCTTTTAAGAATAAATCTACACAGTAATGAATATATTCCATCATTTCCTGATGATCTTCAGCAGGTGCAAGGCCCATCAGGATCCGCCATTCAAAATTTCTCAAAATTCCAAAAAACATCATCGCAGAATAATTAGGATTAGGACAAACCAGTTTACCTTGCTGATGGCCTTTATCTAAAGCGACCGCAATACACTGCTGGATATGTTGTGGGCCTTAAGTATGTAAATAGAGTGCCAGCTCAGGGTTACGCTGAGCCTGTTCAATCACCAGACGCATAAATGCCATATTTTCAGGCTGTATCAAGTGTTGATAGAAATTGATGAGTGTATGCGCAAGATAGTGACGTAACTCGCTAATATGAAAGTCGAAAGGAATACAAATATCTTTAAAAAATAATTCCCGGCGATAGTCACAAATCGCTGTAAACAAACCTTCCTTATTACCAAAATATTTATAAATTGATGCTTTTGAACCTCCGGCATGTTGGACAATATCATCAAGCGATACCGCATCATAACCCTTATCAAGAAACAGCTCATTCGCACTAAGCAACAAAGCCATTCGGCGTTCCTGTCCTCGACGGGTTTGCGGTTTTTCGCAATCAGTAGATGCAAGATGGACCAATGAATGATACCTACAAAGAAACAGTAAGAAAGGAAGATAACAATAAGTTTAAAATAGTATAGCAAAACTATGCGCTAATTTCTGTAACGCTGTGTGGTCTCAAAAGCTTAATGTCAGTCATAATTTAATAAACAAAAAAATGAAAATGGATTCATTTTTCTTTGACTAAAGTTTTAGAGTCTGTATTCTAAAAGGCCATACCGGTTTAAAAGATTAAACCTTATACTGAAAATTCAATAACGATAGAAAGAACTGTGGAAGAGATCATGACACAACAAATGTCTGCAGGTTTAAGATTTAGACAAGCATTGGAAGCAGAGAAACCGCTACAGATCATGGGCACAGTGAACGCCTATGCAGCCATGCTGGCAACCCAGGTAGGCTATAAAGCAATATATTTATCAGGTGCAGGTGTTGCGAACTATTCATACGGTTTACCTGATCTGGGCATGACCAGTCTAGATAATGTTCTAGAAGATGTATGCCGTATTACTGAACGTGTAGATACGCCACTTTTGGTCGATATCGATACCGGCTGGGGCGGCGCTTTTAATATCGCCCGTAGTGTCAAGCAAATGATCCGTGCTGGTGCAGCAGCAGTACATATTGAGGATCAGGTTGCCCAAAAACGTTGTGGACACCGTCCAAATAAAGAAATTGTGTACAGCAGGAAATGGTTGACCGTATTAAAGCTGCAGCCGATGCAAAAATTGACCCCAATTTTGTCTTGATGGCACGAACCGATGCGCTGCAAAAAGAAGGCCTGCAGGCAGTAATTGACCGGGCCTGTGCTTGTATTGAAGCAGGTGCAGATGCAATTTTTGCCGAAGCCATGACCGATATTACCATGTACCGCACTGTATGCGATGCTGTGGGTGTGCCAGTGCTTGCCAATATAACCGAGTTTGGTGATACGCCGTATTATACAACGGAAGAGCTGGCTGAGCAGGGCATTCGTATGGTGCTGTATCCGCTTTCTGCAACACGCGCCATGCAAAAAGCAGCGCTTGAAGTGATGCGCTCCGTTCGTGAACAAGGTACACAGGTGCATGTTTTAGATAAGATGCAACCACGAAAAGAACTTTACGAATTTTTAGATTATCACTCTTTTGAAAATACCTTAGACAAACTCTTCAAGCAGGAGAATTAAAACAATGGCTGAAGGAAAAGTACTGACAGGCGCTGGACTGCGCGGACAGGTTGCTGGTAAAACTGCACTTTCAACTGTAGGAAAAAGTGGAGCAGGCCTGACTTATCGTGGTTATGACGTACAGGATCTGGCAGAAAACTGTCAGTTTGAAGAAGTAGCTTATCTGATTTTCTTTGGTGAGTTGCCGACTGCTGAGCAGCTGGCTTCTTACAAGGCGAAGTTAAAGTCTTTGCGCCAACTGCCCCAAGCTTTAAAAGAAGTACTGGAACGTATCCCGGCTGATTCACATCCGATGGATGTTATGCGTACTGGTGTTTCAATGCTGGGAAATCTGGAAACAGAAGAATCATTTGACCAGCAGCAGGATATCGCGGACCGTATCCTGGCGACTTTACCAGCAATTATCTGCTATTGGTATCGTTATAGTCATGATGGTGTACGTATTGAAGAAAGTACTGATGATGATTCTATTGGTGCACAGTTCCTGCATTTGTTACATGGTAAAAAACCCAATGAACTGCATGAACAGGTGATGAATGTATCGCTCATTCTGTATGCAGAGCATGAATTCAATGCTTCAACTTTTACTGCACGTGTCTGCGCTTCTACTTTATCTGATATGCACTCGTGCATTACTGGCGCAATTGGTTCATTACGTGGTCCGTTGCATGGTGGCGCCAATGAAGCCGCTATGGATATGATTGAAAACTGGCAGTCTCCAGAAGAAGCTGAGCGTGAGATGCTGGGTATGCTGGAACGTAAAGAAAAAATCATGGGCTTTGGTCATGCCATCTATAAAGATAACGATCCGCGTAATGGGATTATTAAAGTCTGGTCTGAGCGTCTTGCGAAAGATGTCGGAGATACTGTTCTATATCCGGTATCGGTACGTTGTGAAGAAGTCATGTGGCGCGAGAAAAAGCTATTCTGTAATGCGGATTTCTTCCATGCCTCTGCTTATCATTTTATGGGTATTCCAACAAAGCTGTTTACACCGATTTTTGTAATGAGCCGTGTTACTGGCTGGGGGGCTCATGTGGTGGGGGAGCGGGCAGATAACCGTATTATTTGCCCCAGCGCTGATTATATCGGTCATGAACTGCGTAAAGTTATACCTATTGCTGAGCGTAGCAAGCAGTCTGCTTAATACTGAAATATAAAAAGCAGAGGCATAATGCCTCTGCTTTTTTATGAAGTATAAATTTAGCGTTATATTTTACTTTTTACTGTTAAAGAAATCGGGTCTTCAGTGGTATAGCCCGTTTCTTCAGGAAATGCCAGATAACGTACTGTTACCAAGACTTGGTTTTGTGCAGGAATATAATATGCTTGTTTGACTGAAAGTGAAGGTTTATAGCTGACAGCCTGCTGTAGCTGACTGTTGAACCATATAGAACTCACTTTATATTGATAAGTGTATTGAGGTACTTTGAGAGTTTTATCTATCCAAATTGCTGGCACATTCGTTTGCTGTTTTTTTAAAATATGAATATTAAAAATTTTGGGAGTAATAAGCTGTAAAGGTTGAAGTCGTTGTTTTATTTTATTGAGCTCAGGCTGAAGTACATCGATTGACTGGTCATAATCAATCTTCCGGGTGCGTTGATTAATGTATAAAGAATTTACTTTAAACAGCTTGGGTGGTTGATTAGCTTTATAAAACTGATAGTAATAAAGTTGCGGCAGGCGGCCACGTCCATCTTCATAATGGCGTATCAAATAAACTTTTTTGTCGGTAGGTTCATACCCTAAAAATTCAATATACTGCCCACCACCAACTGTAGCATGACTGATCATAGGTATAGCTATACATAAAGGTATAGTAAATAAAATAGGCTTTAACATAGCTTTTGTCCTACCAGATAGTCATAAGCTATAAATGCCATAAACTGGTAAATTTTTAAAGAAGACTTTTACATGGGGACTATCAGCAATAAAACAGATTTTTACTTATTCTTTTAATTATTCCAAGCTGGTTATGAGCAATAAAAAGTAAATAATTTCAATAGCACTTTAAAAAAGTGCTATTGATAACAGGAAGAAGTTAATCTTCAATTTCTTCTTCGATCTCATCGTCGGCTGTACTCATACCCAGTTCTTTAAGTTTACGAGTCAGCGTGTTACGACCCCAGCCTAAAAGCTCGGCAGCATGACGTTTACGTCCACGAGTTTGTTGCAGTGCTGCCTGAATCAAAGTACGTTCAAACAGGGGTGTGGCAATATCCAGAATTTTCATTTCACCATTTTGCAGTTTCTGAATCGCCCACTGACCTAACAGTTCATCCCACTGCTGGCTGGAGGCACGCTGTATGCTAGGAGATGAAATGGAGGCGTCTTCAGCCCTCTGGATGGGTATCTGTTTAAGTTCTGGAGGAAGATCTTCTGGATAAATTTCTCGGCCAGTAATCATGACCGTTAGCCAGCGGCAGGGATTTTCAAGTTGACGTACATTACCCGGCCAAGGAAGTTGCTGCATATACTGTACGGTTTCCTGTCGCAGTATTTTTGGGCTAACTCCCAGTTCTTTACCTGCACGCGCCAAGAAATGCTGAGCCAGCATTGGAATATCTTCACTACGGTGCGCAAGTTTAGGAATATGAATCCGAATAACATTTAAACGGTGAAATAAGTCTTCACGGAAACGGCCATCGTGAACCAGTTTTTCCAAATCCTGATGAGTTGCAGTCACAATACGGACATCAACTTTTACTGATATATGTCCACCCACCCGATAAAATTCGCCATCGGCCAATACCCGTAAAAGGCGGGTTTGTGTTTCAAAAGGCATATCTCCAATTTCATCAAGAAAAAGAGTTCCGCCATTGGCCTGTTCAAAACGTCCCTGACGCTGACTGTTTGCACCGGTAAAAGCACCCTTTTCATGACCGAACAGTTCAGTTTCAATCAGATCTTTTGGAATAGCCGCCATATTCAGGGCAATAAATGGTTTGTTTTTTCGTGGTGAATGCTTGTGTAAAGCATGTGCTACCAGCTCTTTGCCTGTACCCGATTCACCATTGATTAAGACAGTAATATGAGACTGTGTTAAACGGCCAATTGCACGGAATACTTCCTGCATCGCCGGCGATTCACCTATTATTTCGGTTGACTGGATAGGAGCAGTGACTCGGGATTCCTGTTGCTGCAATTTACTGATATGCAAAATTGCACGCTGTACCAGAGCCAAGGCTTCATCGATATCGAAAGGTTTGGGTAAATATTCAAAAGCACCTGTCTGGTAACTTGATACTGCAGATTCAAGGTCAGAATGTGCAGTCATAATAATGACTGGTAAATCGGGGTTACTCTGTTTGACTTTGCTTAGAAAGGTGAGCCCGTCAATACCAGGCATGCGTATGTCGGTTAAAATAACATCTGGTGGTGCCAGCATAAGCTGATCCAGGGCAGACTGGGCCTCTTCAAAGCTTGTTACCTCGAAACCTTCTTCTTTGAAAGTTTTTTCCAGTACCCAGCGCATGGTGCGGTCATCATCAATAACCCAGATTTTATTTTGCGGCATGGTTTAACTCCCAAGGTAAATATAAGCTGAATATGGTTTGTCCTGGAACAGACTGGCATTCAATCATGCCGTTATGCTGGTGCATAATGTTCTGTGCAATGCTTAAACCTAGTCCAGTGCCTTTGGCACGTCCGGTAACAAGTGGATAAAAAACAGATTCCTGTATCTCTTCTGGAACACCTGGTCCATTATCTTCAATATCTATACGTATAGCAGAGCGATGTAATAATCCATTAATTGTCACCAGTCGCTGTATGCGTGTTCTAAAAATAAGTTCAGGCCGGTGATGCACAAAAAAATCCCTGTTTTCTGATATTGCCTGTACTGCATTTGCACCAATATTGAGCATAACTTGGATTAATTGATCGCGGTCAGCATGAACTTCAGGTAAGGACAAATCATAATCCCGCACAATCTTGATTTTATTTTTAGTTTGATTGGCAATTAATGAGCGTACACGTTCTAATGGTTCATGAATGTTGACATTTTCATAGCTTGGTAGCTGACGCGAACCCAGCATGATATCTGCCAGATTTCTAAGCCGGTCTACTTCATTAATAATAATATCGGTAAATTCTGCATATTGCGGGTCATTCAGGCTGCGTGCCAGTAGCTGGGTGGCCCCTCTGATACCTGCCAGCGGATTTTTTATTTCATGTGCTACACCACGGATCAATTGCCGTGCGACCTGATGCTGCTGAATAAAGTTCTCTTCTTTGGAAATTTTGAGCATGCGGTCAATCGGATTAATCTCGATTATGAGCAGGGGGTGATAGGATTTACCCGAATTTAGCTCTGAAACGGTATAATCTACATGAATATCCTTAAAATTGACGCTAACAATTGCCTCACGGCGGGTATAAGGCTGGCCTGTTTTAAAAGTGTTGAGCAGTGCTTCTTCTGTATTAAAAGTATCATCCGGTGTTTGCAGTAAATTAATAACAGGAAGGCCACTTGCACGTAACAGGCTAATATCAAACAGTGCTTCACAAGAAGAATTCAGGTAGAAAATATCGAGATTGCTATCGACAAGTAAAATTGCTGTAGTCAAGTGGTCTACAAGTAAACGATAGTCAATTTCTGTATATTGCTCCATTATTTGATCATTCCTGTATTAAAATAGCGCAAAGCTTTCTTCATAAAACTCTTTCATGACTTCATTTAAGTAAAATTAAGCAAAATATAAGCCAACTCTAAAAGATTTGAAAATTTTTTAGTTTATGAGGGCTAATAATTTGAAATATATAATTAAATTTTTAAATTTAAAAACATAAAAAATACTTAAATTATAAAATGTCTACTTATTTAAGTAAAAAATATTATGAACCAAATTGGTGCAACTATAACATTTATATATAATGTTGGATGTATATTGGTGCATTGCATAAAGAGTCGGGATTTAACCTATGCTTGGAACAAGAAAAGACATACAATACGCGCATTCTAGTGGAGCGCAGGATTCATGAAGTCCCCCAAAGTCGGTTTTGTTTCTTTAGGTTGTCCTAAGGCATTGGTAGATTCTGAACGAATCTTAACTCAGTTGAAAACTGAAGGTTATCAAGTAGCATCAGATTACGATGGTGCTGATTTAGTTGTTGTAAATACCTGTGGTTTTATCGAATCGGCAGTACAAGAATCCTTGGATGCGATTGGCGAAGCCATGAGTGAAAATGGCCGGGTCATTGTAACCGGTTGTCTTGGAAAAGATGAAGACAAGATTCGCCAAATGCACCCGAATGTCCTGAAAGTGACTGGTGCAGCAGCGTATGAAGATGTTATGTCTGCAGTACATCAGTATGTACCGGCACCACCCAAGCATAATCCTTTTATTGATCTGGTTCCTGAACAGGGCGTTCGTCTGACCCCTAAACATTATGCATATTTAAAAATATCAGAAGGGTGTAATCATCGTTGTACATTCTGCATTATTCCAAGTATGCGCGGTGATCTGGTTTCACGTCCGGTTGGTTCTGTGCTTGAAGAAGCTGCTGCACTTAAGCGTGCCGGTGTAAGAGAAATTCTGGTCATTTCTCAGGATACTTCAGCCTATGGTGTCGATACCAAGTATAAGCTTGATTTCTGGAATGGACAGCCGGTAAAAACCAAATTCTTTGACATGTGTGAAGCACTAGGGCAACTGGGAATTTGGGTGCGTCTGCATTATGTCTACCCTTACCCACATGTGGATGCTGTTATTGACTTAATGGCGCAAGGTAAGATCTTATCTTATCTGGATATCCCATTCCAACATGCCAGTCCGCGTATTCTGAAGTTGATGAAACGTCCCGCGCATAGTGAAAATACGCTAGAACGCTTAAAAGTATGGCGAGAAAAATGTCCTGATCTCGTGATTCGTTCGACATTTGTAGTAGGTTTCCCCGGTGAAACTGAAGAAGATTTTCAAATTTTGCTGGAATGGCTCAAAGAAGCTCAGCTTGACCGTGTAGGCTGCTTTACCTATTCACCTGTAGAAGGTGCAACTGCAAATGATCTGCCAGATCATGTGCCAGAAGAAGTAAAGCAGGAGCGTTATGAGCGTTTTATGCAGGTACAGCAGGAAATTTCAGCTGCAAAACTGCAAAAGCGTATTGGTCAAACTATGACGGTGCTAGTTGATAATCTGGAAGAAGAATTTCCAGTTGCTGTTGCCCGCTCTTATGCTGATGCGCCAGAAATTGATGGTAATGTATTTGTAGAAGATATTGATAAGAGCCAGATCAAGTCCGGCGATCTGCTTGAGGTGGAAATTACAGATGCAGATGAATATGACCTGTTTGCAAAGCTGATCCGTATCAAGTCGGTTTAAACACAGTAGCTTAATATACAAAAAAGAATTTAATTTTAAACCGATTTGGAGTGAAATTATGGCAGATAGTAATAGCCCGCGTTATTCACGCATCCTGCTTAAATTGTCAGGTGAAGCCCTGTCAGGTAATAAAGACATGGGTATCGATGCGAATGTGCTTGATCAAATGTCTTTATCTATTGCGCACTTGGTAGGTCTGGGCGTACAGGTAGGTATTGTGGTAGGTGGCGGCAATCTTTATCGTGGAAGTCAGCTGCAAAAAGATGGTTTGGTAGGTCGTGTAACAGGGGACCAAATGGGCATGCTGGCTACAGTGATGAATGGCCTGGCCCTACGTGATGCTCTGGTGCGCCGTAACATCAAAACCCGGTTAATGTCAGCATTACCGATTGGTACGGTGGTTGAGTCTTACTCTAGTCGTGATGCGATTCGTCATCTGGGCCAGAACGAAGTATGTGTATTTGTAGCAGGTACAGGTAACCCATTCTTTACAACTGATACAGCGGCTTGCCTGCGTGGTATTGAAATTGAGGCTAACCTGATTCTAAAAGCTACTAAAGTTGATGGGGTTTATAATAAAGACCCAAGCAAATATGATGATGCGGTCCGTTATGATCATTTAACTTTTGATCAGGTATTGGATGAGAAGCTAGGTGTGATGGATTTAACAGCAATCTGTCTATGCCGTGATCACAATGTACCGTTACAAGTATTTGATATGAATAAGTCAGGTGCTTTACTTTCAGTGGTAATGGGTGAAAAAGAAGGTACGCACGTTACGAACTAATGTACGTGTGACCTAAAGCTCTTTATACTATTGCTATTTATACTCCTTTGATTCTATTAAAGTAAGGAAAATCACATATGATTAACGACCTTAAAAAAGACAGCGAACAGCGTATGCAAAAGTCCCTGGAGTCTTTGGAACAGGGTTTTGCTAAAGTCCGTACTGGCCGTGCCCATCCGTCTATCTTAAATGGCGTTATGGTTCCTTACTATGGTTCTGATGTACCATTAAACCAGGTTGCAAACGTTGGTGTTGAAGATTCCCGTACTCTGGTGGTTCAGCCTTTTGAACGTACGATGGTCTCTGCAATTGATAAGGCAATTCGTGAAAGTGATTTGGGTCTGAACCCGATTACTGCAGATGCTATTCGTGTTCCAATGCCTGCACTGACTGAAGAAACCCGTCGTGATATGCAGAAGGTTGCGCGTACAGAAGCTGAAAATGCTAAAGTTGCTATCCGTAATATTCGACGTGACGTTCTAGGTGATATCAAGGCATTATTGAAAGAAAAAGAAATTTCTGAAGATGATGAGCGCCGTGCTGGTGAAGAGATCCAGAAAATTACTGACAAATATGTTGCTGAAGTTGATAAACGTTTGGCCGCCAAAGAAGCTGAATTGATGAAGGTCTAATTCATGACCGCATCCGAAGAGAAACATCTTCCTGAGCATGTTGCCATCATTATGGATGGCAACAACCGCTTTGCTAAAAAGAATCAGATGCAAAAAGGTGAAGGACATCGTGAAGGTAAAAATGTCCTCGATCCTATTGTTGAGTGCTGTGTAGAACAGGGTGTAAAAGCTTTAACTGTTTTTGCGTTTTCAAGTGAAAACTGGAATCGCCCGCAGTTTGAGGTCGAGTTGCTCATGTCTCTTCTTGAAGAGACAATTCATGACCAGATGCCACGGATGGAAAAGTTCGATATCTGTCTGCGTTTTATCGGAGATCGCTCACGGTTACCTGCACATTTGCGTGAATTAATGTTGCAAGCTGAACAAAGGACTGCTAATTTCAGCACAATGACGCTTGTTATTGCTGTCAGTTATGGTGGTATGTGGGATATTGCAGAAGCTGCAAAGCAGATTGCTCAAGATGCAGTAAACCAGAAAATCCAGATTGAAGATATTAATGTTGATTTGTTCGGACAGTACGCCTCGCTTGGAGATTTACCTCCTGTTGATCTGCTGATTCGTACCGGCGGAGATTATCGGCTTTCGAATTTCCTGCTTTGGCAGGCTGCTTATGCCGAGCTATATTTCACCCCGACGCTATGGCCTGAATTTACCGTAAATGAGTTCAACCACGCGCTCAACATTTTTAATAGCCGTGAACGGCGCTTTGGCAAAACTTCAGAGCAAATCCAACAAAAGAAACTTGAGAATTAATAAATGTTAGAGCGGATAATTACCGCATTGGTGTTGGTAGCAGTAGTACTGAGCTGCATGTTTGCTACCCAGTCAGATTATCCAATGTTAGGGCTTATGGTGTTGGCAGCGGGGGTCGCAGGATATGAGTGGTTTAAGCTCATGCCCAGAACTACAAAATATGTGATAAAACCGATTGCTTGGTCCTATGGTGTTCTCAGTGCCGCCATCTCGGCTCTGGTTCTCTATTTAAATGATATTGCCCTGTTACTGTGGGCTGCCTCTATTTTAACCTGGATTTTTAGTATTTACTGGGTAAAGTCATACCCTGAATACGATAACTGGTACAATGCTACACTTAAGGGTATTGGTATTATTCTTATATGTGCGGCAGTTACAGCAATTTTTGCAGTCTGGCATAGCTCACCTTGGTGGCTGATGTATCTGTTTCTGCTGGTCTGGGGTGCAGACAGTGGTGCTTACTTTGTTGGTCGTAAGTTTGGACGAAAAAAACTGGCCCCCTCGGTTAGCCCAAATAAATCGGTAGAAGGCCTATATGGCGGAGTAAGCGTAGCCGCTATTATTATCGTTGTGGTGGCATGGATCTATCTCGATCTTACACTGATTCAATATCTGCTCTTCATTATACTTTCTGTAGCTACGGTACTAGGTTCAGTACTGGGTGATCTTTTTGAGTCCATGATTAAACGCCGCGCAGGCATTAAAGATTCCGGTCGTGTTCTTCCAGGACATGGCGGTGTACTCGATCGTATTGACTCTCTACTGGCCGCTGCACCTATATTTGCAGCGGGTATGTATCTGTTAAAACTTATTGGTGTAGATTTATAGATGTCACAATCTGTTTGTATATTGGGTGTTACAGGCTCTATTGGTCAGAGTACTTTAAAAATATTGGAGCAGCATCCAGATCAATATTCGGTGTTTGCAGTAAGTGCTTATAGCCGTATAGATGAGCTTGCCCAGATATGCAGACAATATCAGCCTAAAATAGCTGTAGTGCCCGCTGACCGTGTGGATCAGCTTAGCCGGCATTTAAAGGATTTGCAGCTCAGCCATATTCAAATCTTGAGTGATGAGGCAGGCCTTATAGCCGTAGCTAAACATCCGGAAGTTGATGTGGTAATGGCAGCAATTGTCGGAGCAGCCGGGCTTTTACCGACTTTATCCGCTGTTAAAGCAGGTAAGCGAGTACTGCTAGCCAATAAAGAAGCACTCGTTATGTCCGGTGATATTATGATGCGTGCAGCGCGAGATCATCATGCTTTACTTTTGCCGGTAGACTCTGAGCATAATGCCATTTTTCAATGTTTGCCTCATGACTATATGAATGCTGATGCGCATGGCAAACCTGTAAAAGGGGTGTCGCGTATTTTGCTTACTGCATCAGGTGGCCCATTCCGTCAGCATAGTCTTCAACAGTTGCATGAAGTCACTCCACAGCAGGCCTGTAAGCATCCAAACTGGTCAATGGGACAAAAAATTTCAGTTGATTCAGCTACCCTAATGAATAAGGGGCTGGAATTAATTGAAGCCTGTCATCTATTTTCAATTGCTGAGCACTTTGTGACAGTTGTGGTTCATCCGGAAAGTATTATTCATTCCATGGTGCAATATGTAGATGGTTCAACTTTGGCACAAATGGGGAATCCGGATATGTGCACACCGATTGCTCATGCATTAGCTTGGCCTGAGCGTATACAGACTCATGTACCTGCACTTGACTTGTTTGCACAGCAGCAATTGAATTTTCAGGAACCGGATATCGTACGTTTCCCCGCGTTAAAGCTCGCAAGAGAAGCAATGAAAGCGGGAGGCGTAGCCCCTGCAATTTTAAATGCAGCCAATGAAGTGGCAGTCGCAGCTTTTTTAAAAGAACAAATCCGTTTTACTCATATTGCTGAAATAGTTGAGCAGACCTTAAATACCGTTCACAATAGGTCTGCAGAACAGCTTGAGACCATACTTGAGGCTGATACGCAAGCGCGTGAAGCTGCATTTGACTCTATTGGAAAAATGAGAAGCTGATGATGAATGCTTTGTTTATGATTGTCGCAGCCATACTTTTACTCGGACCGCTGATTGCAATTCATGAGTTTGGACACTATTTTGTGGCACGTAAACTGGGTGTAAAAGTTCAGGTTTATTCGATTGGCTTTGGGCCAACCCTGATCAAGTGGAAATCAAAAAAATCAGGTATTCAGTATCAGCTTTCAGCCTTGCCTTTTGGTGGCTACGTCAAAATGCTGGATGAGCGTGAAGGAAATGTTGCTGAAGAAGACTTGCCGCAGGCATTTAACCGCCAGTCTCCCTGGAAGCGTATTGCTATTGTTGCGGCGGGGCCGCTCATTAATCTGGTATTTGCGATTGTACTTTTCTGGATTTTATTCCTGCCTTCACAAGAGCAGTTAAATACACGTGTAGGCAAGATTTTTCCCGGTACCCCCGCTGCAGCTGTGCAAATGCAGACCGGTGACAAAATTACTGCTATAGACGGCACACCAGTGAGCACTTGGGAAAAATTAAATTACGCTATAGTAGATCGTGCTGGTGAAACTGGAGTGATTCAGGTTCAGGTTGAACGGCAGGGACAATTACAACAGTTTAGTCTACCAATACAGAATTTCCTAAAAGATCAAAGTAAATCTCCTTTGGAAACTTTGGGTTTTATTCCTTATCGTCCACAGATTCCGGCAGTGGTGACCAAGCTGAGCGAAGATGGTGCAGCGATACGTCAGGGAATAAAGGAAGGTGACAAGATTGTTGCAATTGATGGCGTAAAAATGAAGGACTGGTTCGATGTAGTTGAAATCGTGCAAGCATCACCAGAGAAGCTTCTAAAGATAGATGTATTGCGTAATGGCGAAATCAGGCAGCTTGATGTGATGCCACAAGGGCAACGAGACAATATGGGAAATGTCATTGGCATGCTGGGAGTACAAAGTACGCCAGGTAAAGTTACAATTCCTGACGAATATAAACAAACAATTCAATATAATCCTGCACAAGCTTTAATGATGGCAGTAGATAAAACTGGTCAAATCTCCGGGATGATTTTGAACTCGATGGCTAAAATGGTTCGAGGGCTGATCGGTCTGGATAATTTGTCTGGTCCAATTACAATTGCCAAGGTGGCAGGCCAAAGTGCCGAGATGGGATGGCAAACTTTTATTTCTTTTATGGCTTTAATGAGTATAAGCTTGGGAATTTTAAATCTGCTTCCAATACCAATGCTTGATGGCGGACATTTAGTCTATTATTTTATTGAAGCGATTCGTGGTAAGCCCGTTTCTGAACAAATACAAATATTTGGTTTGAAAATTGGTATGGTACTGCTCGGTAGTATGATGCTCCTGGCATTATTTAATGATTTTATGCGTTTATGACGTAGATGATGGAATAAACTAACTATGCGGCACACACATCTATTTATGCCTCTAGCTCTTGTTAGCGCTATGGCAGCAGTACAACAAGTATATGCAGCAGACGAGTTCATTGCTCGTGATATAAAAATACAGGGACTTGTACGTCTGTCGCCTGCAAGTGTCTCTACCATGTTACCCATTAACAGTGGTGATCGGGTAGATGATGCAGCGATTTCAAATGCTGTACGGGCACTTTATGCTACCGGCCTGTTTGATGATATTAAAGCTTCCAAAGAAAATGACATACTGGTATTTAATGTGGTCGAGAGACCAATTATTTCTAAAGTAGAGTTTCAGGGTAATAAGCTGATTCCAAAAGAAGCACTGGAAGATGGCTTAAAAAGAATGGGCGTGGCTGAAGGAGAAGTATTTAAGAAGTCTGCAATTCAGACAATTGAAACTGAACTTGAGCAGCAGTACACCCAGCAAGGCCGTTATGATGCAGATGTACGTGTACAGACTATTGCCCGTCCAAATAACCGTGTAGACCTGAAACTTGAGTTCGTTGAAGGCACTGCAGCAAAAGTGGTTGATATCAATATCATTGGTAATACCGTTTTTAAAGAAGACGAGATCAAACAGGTTTTTGCAGTACGTGAAAGCAGCTGGAGCTCAATTGTTACACGTAATGACCGTTATGCACGTGAGAAAATGGCTGCAAGTTTGGAAGCTTTACGCGCTCTATATCTGAATCGTGGTTATATCAATTTTAAAATCAATAACTCTAACCTGAACTTGAGTGAAGATAAAAAACATATCTTTATTGAAGTTTCTGTAGATGAAGGCGAGCAGTTTAAATTTGGCCAGACCAAGTTCTTGGGCGATGCGCTTTATAGTCCTGATGAACTCAAAGCACTAAAAATCTATAAAGATGGCGATACATATTCACAAGAAAAAGTAGATGCAGTCAAACAACTATTACTTCGTAAGTATGGTAATGCTGGTTACTACTTTGCCGAAGTGAATGTTGCACCGCAAATTAATAATGAAACTGGTATCGTAGATTTAAACTACTATATTAATCCAGGCCAGCAGGTTACTGTACGGCGTATTAACTTCTCCGGTAACAGTAAAACAGCAGATGAAGTACTGCGTCGCGAGATGCGTCAGATGGAAGGCGCATTAGCAAGTAATGAAAAAATTGATCTTTCTAAAGTACGCCTTGAACGTACCGGATTCTTCGAGAATGTTACGATTAAGCCGGCACGTATACCGGGTGCACCGGATCAGATTGACTTAAATGTCGATGTAAAAGAACAGCACTCTGGTACTAGTACACTAGCAGTTGGCTATTCACAAAGTGGCGGTATTACGTTCCAGGCCGGTTTAAGCCAAACTAACTTTTTAGGTACGGGTAACCGTGTATCTATCGACCTGTCCCGTTCGGAAACTCAAGATTACTATAATCTGAGCGTAACTGATCCATACTTTACCATTGATGGCGTCAGCCGCGGTTATAACCTGTATTATCGTAAAACCAAACTTGATGATGACTATAACGTCAATAACTATGTAACTGATAGTTATGGTGGAAGCCTGAGTTTTGGATATCCGATTGATGAAAACCAGAACCTGAGTGCTTCTTTAAATATTGATAATACAGAAGTAACTACAGGACCATACGTTTCTACTTATGTTCGTGATTATCTGCTTGCCAATGGGGGTAAAACTCTAGATACCACCCAATATTGTCTTGTTGATCGTGTAAAAGATGAAGCCACGGGGGCTTATAACTGTCCTGAGGGTCAACTTTCAGATCCTTATGGAAATAAGTTTGGGGGTGAATTCCTGACCTATAACCTAAATTTAGGCTGGTCTTATAATACTTTGAACCGTCCTGTATTCCCAACCAATGGTATGTCGCATCGTATTAATGCTGAAATTGCACTTCCAGGCAGTGATGTGGAATATCAGAAATTGACTTATGATGCCCAGGCATTCTTCCCGTTAGGTAAGGATTTTACTTTACGTACCTATGGTAAGCTTGGCTATGGTAATGACTTACCATTTTATAAAAACTTCTATGCGGGTGGTTATGGTTCGGTCCGTGGTTATGACGTAAGTACTTTGGGTCCTAAATATCCGGGTGTAACCTATTCTGAAACTAAAGTAGAAGATCCGTCTCCTGAAGAAGTCGGGGGTAATGCTTTAGTACAGTTTGGTACTGAACTGGCATTGCCACTTCCATTTAAAGGCGACTGGACCCGCCAGGTGCGGCCTGTAATCTTTGCTGAAGGCGCACAGGTATTTGATACACAATGTGACGTTTCAAACTCAACCATTTTCTATAAAGGGCAAAGTTTAGACAGCAAAAAATACTGTGAAGATAACTTTGGCTTTGATTTGGGCGAAATGCGTTATAGTGTGGGTGTAGGCTTTACTTGGATTACCATGATTGGTCCTATTTCGCTCAGCTATGCATATCCTCTAAATGATAAAGAGGGTGACGAGACCCAAGCTGTACAATTTGAAATTGGCCGTACTTTCTAAGTACGGTTTGATACTAACTACATTAAATATGACAGGGATGTTCTACATGAAAATAATAAGACCACTGGTGGTAAGTTTAGGCCTGAGTCTGGCTGGTCTTACTCATGCGGCAGGATATGGGGTGATTGATCTGGAGCGTATTGTTGAAAACAGTACCTATCTGAAGCAGCAAAATGCCAGCTTGAGCCAGTCAGTCAAACCTTCTAGCACCCGTCTGGAACAGATTGGTAAAGAGATTGAAGCTTTACGCCAGAAAGCACAAAATAATAATAAAATCAGCGAGACTGAAGCACAGAAACTAAGTGCGCAGTATCAAGCTAAAATGGGCTAATTTAATACACTGCAGCAATCTTTACAGACACAAGTGCAGAATACACTTCAAACTATGAATAGAACCTTTGAGGCTCGTGTCAAACAGGCTGCTGAACAATTGCGCCAAGAAAATAACCTTGATCTTGTTTTGAATAAAAACTCGGCACTTGCCTATGACCCTAAACAGGATTTAACTGATAAAATGATTCAAAAGGTCAATGCAATTAAATAATCAATGAAACAACAACGTTATCGTCTGGAAGAGCTGGCTCATCTGGTACAGGGGCAGCTTGTCGGACAACCGCAATTCGAATTGCAAGGGCTTGCCAGTCTGGAAAATGCCCAGAATAATCAGATTGCTTTTGTAAACGGGCATAAATATCTTGAGCAGGCACGTTCTTCCAAGGCGGGCGTGCTGATTACCACTGCAGAGCTACAGGCACAGCTTCCAGAGCATCAGAATTTCTTGATTGTGCCTAATCCCTATCTAGCTTTTGCCATCTTAACCCATGCTTTTGAGAGAAAAACAAAAGCAGTAGGTATTGAAAATACGGCTCAGATTCACTCTTCCGCAATTATATCTGATACGGCTTATATAGGTCATTATGTGGTTATTGGTGAGGACTGTGTAATAGGTGATCATACAGTTATACAGTCACATGCAAAGATTGATGATGGTGTGGAAATTGGCAAGCAATGTTTTATTGACTCCCATGTGACCATTACCGGTGAATCTAAAATTGCTGACCGTGTCAGAATTCATGCTAATACTGTTATTGGCAGTGAAGGTTTCGGCTTTGCACCTTATCAGGGAAAATGGCACCGAATTGTACAGCTAGGCTCAGTTCATATAGGGAATGATGTGCGGATCGGTTCAAATTGCAGTATCGATCGGGGCGCACTTGACGATACAGTTATAGAGGAAGGTGTAGTTATTGATAACCTTGTGCAAATTGCACATAACGTTCATATTGGTGCACATACTGCAATTGCGGCCAAATGTGGTATTGCAGGAAGTACCCGAATTGGCAAAAACTGTATACTGGCTGGAGCATGTGGGGTAGTAGGACACCTGACTATTACTGATAATGTGACTCTGACGGGAATGTCAATGGTCACAAAAAATATTTCTGAGCCTGGAACGTATTCTTCAGGTACAGGTATTTTTGAAAATAATCATTGGAAACGTACAGTTGTACGGCTAAGACAATTAGCAGATGTGCCATTGACCCAACTGACCAAACGACTTGATCATATGCAATCTCAAATTGAGTCTCTTGAATCAACTTTTAAATTGCGTAAATAGAATATGATGACCGAGTCTAAAATCCCAGCATTTGCTGTGCCTGAATTACCAATGCACATTCAAACCATCCGCGAATATCTTCCACACCGTTATCCTTTTCTGCTAGTAGACCGGATTACTGAGGTGACAGAAAATGGAATTGTCGGATATAAAAATGTATCGATTAATGAAGAATTTCTCCAGGGACATTTTCCTAACTATCCACTTATGCCGGGGGTACTGATTGTAGAGGCACTCGCTCAAGTATCTGGTATTCTTGGCTTTATCATGAATGAACAAAAGCCATCAGAAGGTTCTCTGTTTCTTTTTGCAGGAGCTGAGAAAGTAAGATTTAAAAAACAGGTGGTTGCGGGTGACCAACTCGTATTAAAATCAGAGTTGGTAATGCAAAGACGCGGCATTTATAAATATCAATGTACTGCCAGCGTCGATGGTATAGTAGCAACTACAGCGGAAATTATGGTTTCGCATCAGCAAGTATAGAGCAGGCATGAGCAATAACGACTTCATTCATTCTACCGCTATTATTGACTCATCTGCAGTAATTGCTCCAGATGTACAGATTGGACCTTATTGTATTGTTGGTCCAAATGTGACTATTGGAGCTGGTACAAAACTCCACTCACATGTTGTAGTGGGGGGCTTTACCCGAATTGGCGAGCAGAATGAAATATTTCAGTTTGCCAGTGTCGGAGAAATATGTCAGGACCTGAAGTATGCAGGTGAAGAAACTTGGCTTGAGATTGGGAATCATAACTCGATTCGTGAACATTGCAGTTTACATCGGGGGACTGTTCAAGATAAAAGTTTGACTAAAATCGGTGATCATAATCTGTTGATGGTGAACACCCATGTTGCTCACGACTGTGTTATTGGTGATCATAATATTTTTGCAAATAATGTAGGAGTAGCAGGTCACGTTCATATCGGTGACTTTGTAATTGTTGGTGGAAACTCTGGTATCCATCAGTTCTGCAAAATTGATTCTTATAGCATGATTGGCGGCGCATCGCTTATTTTAAAAGATGTGCCTGCATATGTAATGGTATCAGGTAATCCTGCACATGCATTCGGTATGAACGTTGAAGGTATGCGACGTAAAGGCTGGTCAAAGAGTGTAATTCAAGGGCTTAGAGAAGCTTTTAAGCTGATCTATAAAGCCAGTCTGACGACAGAGCAGGCTATTGAGAAAATTCGTGCAGAAATTCTTCCTGAAGTTAGTGAAGTACAATTATTGATTGATTCACTGGAACAGTCAAAGCGTGGTATTGTGCGCTAAGCATGAGCTGTTATAAAAAAAGACACCAAGTGGTGTCTTTTTTTATAAGCTGGTTTAGCTAATTTAGCTAAAATAATTTTCTATGATTTAAAATAGCCTGCTTCTTCAGATTTTGGATAGGTGCTAATGAGTTTGTTTTTAAATCGGTTAGCAGAAGCAGTATCTTTATCGACATCCTTGGCAATGCTGTAGAGTTGATACAACGCTCGTGAGGCTTTGGCTGAGGTCGGGTATTGGTCTGCTACTATGGCATAGTTTTTCTTGGCTTCTTTATAATTTGGCGGCTCTACTGCCAGATTAAACTCAGCCAGCCAGAAGTAAGCATTTCCCGTATAAATACTGTTTGGATGGTTCTTGATAAAATTCTGCATTGGGGCTATAGCTTTCTTGGCACCGCCCTGTTTGTATGCATCCAGAGCGACTGTATAAGCTGCTTTTTCTAAGTCGCTCGGTGCCTGAGTAGAACTATTACCTTGAGGCAAATTGCTAGAAGTACTATTAGATGCGATAGGGCTTACTGGAGTAGCAGTTGCTGGTTGAGCCTGTGTTTCTTCACTACTTGTCTCTTCATTTGCATTAGCGCTTTCAGGGTCAATTTTTTGAAGTAATAGTTCAATACGCTGATCAAGATCTGTATAACGATTTGTTAACTCTTTTTTGAGCTGGTCAATTTCATTTGCTTGTTCTTCAAGCTGACCACGTAAAGTACGTATATCATTTTCCAGATTCTGGTTTTTCTGTACCAAATCCCAAGTCGGATTACTGTTGACAGTTGGTGTGGCAGTAGAAGAAGTACTGTTATAGCTAGAGGATTGCGAGAGGCCTCTCGATTCAATTGGAACGGCTGCGTACAGTTGAGTTGTACAAAGCAGGGCAATGAAAAGAAGGGAATGCTTATTGAGCATAATTTTGGTCCATCATATCGAGTGATTGGTCATCACTTTATTGTCTTGTCCAGCTAGGATCTAAAAATATCTAGCTGAAGTTCTACAGTATGCAGTCATTAAAAACGGCTGGCTCAAGAATTGCAATAACTCTTTACAATGTTCAGGCATATTTGGCGAGCATGAGCTTTTCCGGCTAACCTATAATATTAATAGTTATACCTGTAAATGAGTTTCATTGTTTAAATCTTTAAGATCGTTGAGGAAATAATCAATTGAACGCTCAAGGTGCGAAAATAAGGAGCAGAGACTTGCAACTTGGTTAAAAAACTCTATACTTGGTTTTGCAATGGTAGCCCCGCTGGTAGCCTCGCAATTGTACTCTGTGAACCCCGCCAGGACCGGAAGGTAGCAACGGTAGCAGATCTATGATGTGCCGAAGTTTTGCTAGTGGGGTTGCCACCACTATTCTTCATCAGCCATTCGGTTGACTGCTTTCATAATTGCTTCCATTTCAAAACCACGATATTGTAAAAAGCGGATCTGTTTTGCTTTGAGTTTTGGTTCCTTTTCAACCTCAAAACCAAATTTTTTCACTTTCAGACGATAAGCTTGCTCCGCCCAGTCTATATCAGATAAATCATCTTGAATTAATTCAGTATCCAGCTGCTTGGTTTTAAGAGCCAGTTTAATTCGATTCGGGCCTTTGCCTTTGCGTAATTGACTTGATAGCATCGCTTCAGCTACCCGCTGGTCACTTTGATAAGAGTTTTCACTCAGTTCTTCAACTAATGTTCTTACTTCATCTGGATTCTCTGCATAGAGACAAAGTTTTTCAATCAGTTCGCCTTTTGAATATTCGCGTTTAGTCAGTAGGGCAAAAGCATAAGAGCGTAAACGTATTCCGGTTAAAGGTTTTCGTTGAGTTTGCTGATTTCTTTGCTTAAACATGCAGTCCTTCCTTAAATGGAAAAACGCCCCGTAGGGCGTTTCTTTCAGTTCAATTAACTTTCTAGGAAGTCCGGGACTTCTTCTGCTTCATCTTCTGCCAGCGGCGCATTATTAGTAGTTAAGAGCAGCTCACGAATAAGACGCTCAACTTCTACTGCCAGCTCCGGATTTTCTTCCAGATGGCGAATCACATTATTCTTGCCTTGGCCAATTTTATTACCTTGGTAGGAGTACCATGCACCAGCTTTCTGGATGATTTCTTGCTGAACGGCTAAATCAATCAACTCGCCGAGATGGTTAACCCCTTTGCCATAAAGAATCTGAAATAGTGCTTCTTTAAATGGAGGCGCCATTTTATTCTTGACGACTTTAACTTTGGTTTCAGAGCCAATAATTTCATCGCCTTCTTTTACCTGACCGATACGACGAATATCCAGACGGACTGATGCATAGAATTTTAATGCATTACCACCAGTTGTGGTCTCAGGACTACCAAACATTACACCGATTTTCATACGAATCTGGTTAATGAAGATTACCATACAGTTAGAACGCTTAGCATTACCGGTAATCTTACGCAGTGCCTGGCTCATCAGTCGAGCTTGCAGCCCCATGTGTGAATCACCCATTTCGCCTTCAATCTCGGCACGTGGGGTCAAGGCAGCAACGGAGTCGACTACGATCAGGTCAATTGCTCCCGAGCGTACCAGCATGTCTGCAATTTCTAATGCCTGTTCACCATTATCTGGCTGGGAAACCAGCAGGTTATCAATATCTACGCCAAGTTTACGTGCATACTGCGGGTCAAGTGCATGCTCTGCATCAATAAACGCACAAGTACCACCAGCCTCCTGACACTGGGCAATTGCCTGCAATGTCATAGTAGTTTTACCTGAGGACTCAGGACCGTAAATTTCAACAATACGACCCTTAGGCAAACCGCCAATACCCAGCGCAATATCTAATGTTAAAGAACCGGTTGATACAGCTTCTACTGCCTGCACGGTATTATCACCCAAGCGCATTACCGTATTTTTACCAAACTGTTTCTCAATTTGGCTTAATGCGGCATTGAGCGCTTTGCTTTTGTTCTCATCCATCTCACAACCTCAAAACTTTCGTAATATCACTATTCACTCAAGTGGATGTATCAAAGTAAAAACTTGTTTCCACCAGATTATAGTGACAGATTTATAATGACGTTTCTATGTGTTTTCCGGTCTGGGCGACACAATATGACGTGTAATTTTAACCATCATTATATGACCAGGAGTGGTCATTCTGATGATCATTTCCTTGTTTAAACTTGTTGATATCGCGACGATCTTTTTTGCTCGGACGATGATCTGGTCGTGCTAGATTATGCAATTTTCGTTGCGATGCAATCAATTCACGACGAGCGATACTTACGGGTGTTTCTTCATAAAGCATCTGGGCAACTGGTGCAGGACCACGAATGTTTGACAGGGCTTTAATAGTTACGGTTTTACGGTCAAATCCTTGCTGAATGGTTAACTCCATTCCTATCCGTATTTCCTTGGAGACTTTTACCCGTTCACCCTCATGGTGGACTTTACCACCTTCAATGGCTGCTTTCGCAACTGAGCGGGTTTTAAAAAAACGCGCTGCCCATAGCCATTTGTCTACGCGCATGCTTTCAACGGCAACATCTTCATGCTGTTTTAACATTGATTTCCTTGTAAGCAGTTTCTGAAATAAAAGGAAAGAGTTCAATTAAATTATCTATGGCAGGATAACCTAGTTGTTCTTGCAGGCGAGGTGCTTGCAAACTTGAAGGTTGAAGAATAGTGAACAGGTTTTTAATTCCAAATTGCTTGGCACTGTGTAAGACCTGAGCTGTATCATCAATCAATACGGCCTGTTCCGGATTGAAAGAATGCTGTTGCTGCAGGTGCTTCCAGAATGCTAGAGTTTCTTTAGGATAGCCAATCTGTTCACTGCTGATGATTAAATCAAAATGAGGGCGCAGTGGTATATTTTCAAGTTTTAATTCTAGGCTTTTACAGTCAGCATTGGTGACTAGCCAGCAGACATGCCCAGCAGCCTTTAGCTGCTCTAAAAGCTCTAAACTCCCAGCTCTGAGACAAATTTTACTTTCATGGTTTTGCTGCATTTTTAGTATATTGATACCAGTTTGTAGGCTCCAGAATGCAGAAGAATACCAGCTCAAAGTGTGTTTATGATCTAGATAAAGCTGCTGTAGATATTGATGGCTTTTCTCTAAGGAGTAGCCATGAAACTGGGCATAGTGCTCAGGCAAGCATTGATTCCAGATATAGTCGTCAAAAGCCAGATCCAACAGTGTGCCGTCCATATCAAACATTATTGGTTTAAGCATAGTTGTCCTGAATAAAGTTATTTTTTCCTCAAAATTATAACTTAAATACAAATAATTTTTATTTAAGCTGACTTAATTAGCTAAGATTTTAAAATATATAATTTTTGAATTTATCTTCTAATAAAAAATATTAA